>CAZBWC010000027.1:3420-11422 GCA_964495395.1 Microcaldota archaeon | reverse complement strand
TACGAACGCGTCATTTGGCATTGCGCATGATGGCGATGCTGATCGTGCGATAGTGCTTGATGAGCATGGCGAGCTTCTCGGCCTTGATGTGCAGCTTGCAATTGCCATAGAGCATGAGCTTGCAGGAAGCAAAAATAAGCTGGTTCTTACTACTGTTGAGGCTTCACTGCTAGTGCGCGAGGCAATAGAAAAGGCAGGGGGCAAATTTTCTATAGGTCCGGTAGGCAGCGTTTATCTTGCTGAAAAGCTTGAAAAGCAGCATGCCGCTTTTGCAGGGGAGCCGTGCGGCGAGTACATCTATCCGAAGGCAACCCATTGCCCTGATGGGGTGCTGGTTGCAGCGAAATTTGCTGAGATTTATGCTGAAAGGGGTAGCCTTGCTAAATTGAAAAAAGCGTATTCGCCCTATCCGATGCTTCGGGAGAAATTTACCTGTGTCTCTAAGCAGCAGGCAATGCAGAAAATCATGCCCGAAATAAGCATCGAAGGTACGCGCAACGAGGAAGATGGCCTGCGCGTAGATGAAGACGATGGCTGGTTCCTGATACGGGCAAGCGGCACTGAGCCTCTCATAAGGCTTACGGCTGAGTACAAAAACAAAAAGAAGCTGGATGAAAGGGCACAGGAGCTCAGAAAGCTGATACAGGCAAGCATCTAATCCTCCATGTTGTGTTTTCCGATGTCTTTTTAAGTCCTTTTTAGCAGAATGATAAACAGGTCATTAGAGAGATATTTATGGCACGATTAATCAGCGATCAGATGATTTTTGCACTGCGGCAGGCTGGCCAAAATGCATTAGCAAAACAACCGACAGTCCGTGCAAAGCGTAAAGGGGCTAAAGACATTGTTACTGCAGTTGACCACGAGAATGAGGCTAATATACGCAAAGCACTGCGTAAGGTCGATCCATCTATAAGCTTTCTTGGTGAAGAGGGCGGTCTTCATACCGGTTCAGGTGTCACTTTGGCAGTTGTCGACCCCCTGGATGCAACCACTAATTATGCACGTCTCAGAAAAGAATTCAGCATAATGGGCGCCATACTTGAAGGGGGTGTAGTACAATTTGCTGCCATTATGCTTCCTGCATTTGACGAATTAATAGTGGCTGAACGGGATAATGGCGCCTTTTTGCTAACCCCTATGGCTGACCCAGTGCGCTTGTCAGTGAGTACTCCTGATTCGCTTGCTGATGCGGTAATAAGCTGCAACAGGAGCAACTATCCGGAAGGTAAGATAACTCTCGGTCTGAATATCCTTAAGCGGCTTATGCGCTCTGCCCTTTCATGGCGGAATCTTGGCACAGCTGGATTTGAATATTCGGATGTTGCACGTGGCCGCCTTGATGGTATTGTTACTCCAATAGCAGAAGCAGTGCATATTGCCGGCTATCTCGTAATGGAAGAGGCAGGCGCACGCGTTACTGACGAACGTGGCAATCATTACTCTCTTGAATCAAAAGCAATCGTAGCAGCTTCTCCTAGGGTGCATGACGAACTTTTAAGAATGTTGGAAGGTATAGAATTTTAGCAATATTTGCATCTCTGTGATGAAATATGAAAGCCGTAATAATGGCAGCAGGAGAGGGCACAAGACTGAAGCCGCTTACAAATACACGCCCAAAGGTAATGTTGCCTGTTGCAGGCAGGCCGATCCTATGGTACGTTGTCCAAAGCGTGAAGCAGGCAGGCATCAAAGAGGCAGTTGTCATAGTGCGCTACCTGAAAGAGCAGATTATTGATTACTTTAAGCAGAATGAACCTGGCATAAAACTTACGTTCGTAGAGCAAGGAGACAATTATGGTACAGGGGCAGCCATACTCACAGCAGAAAAGCACATCGAAGACACTTTTGTCGTCGTAGCAGGGGACACTATTTTTGACCCTGAAATCCTCAGGCAGGTGACTGCGGGCCACAAAGGGGAAATTACCCTTGCAGTGAAAAAGGTTTCAAATCCCCATCTATACGGGGTTGTTGAATTGTCCGGCAGCACTGTAAGCACATTTGAGGAAAAACCCGAGCATCCAAAAGGTGATTTTGCGAACCTTAGCATCTACTGCATGGAGCCGGCAGTTTTTTCATCAATACGTGCAATACCCAAATCAAAGCGCGGGGAGCGTGAAATCGTGCATCTTTTTCTCGGTGCACGTGCTGTGAAGACAGACGCATTCTGGATGGACATTGCCTACCCCTGGCATTTGCTTGATGCAAATGAATATCTGCTTGGCAAGCTCGATGCAAAAACAGAGCATGTTGAAAATTCCACCATCAATGGCAAAGTAGTCATGGAAGAAGGTGCAAAGATAATCAATAGTTTCGTAGAGGGCAATTGTTACATTGGCAAAGGCAGTGTCATAGGGCCAAATGCAATAATCAAGGGCAATGTTTCTATTGGTGCGAATTGCAATATTGGTGGGGCAACAACTGTCAAAAACAGCATTTTGTTTGACAATGTAAACGCAAAGCACCTCAGCTATATTGGCGACAGTGTCGTTGGCTCGCACGTGAACCTTGGCTCTGGGACGCAGTTAGCAAATTTCCGCTTTGACGAGGGCCCCATCAGCATCCAGATGGAGAAAAAAGGCTGGGTTAATACTGGAAGGAAGAAGTTCGGTGCGGTTGTTGGCGATAATACAAAATTCGGGGTGCTGAGCTGTACCATGCCTGGAAAGAGCATTGGAGAGAACTGCTGGATAAGCTCGGGCGTTATTGTGAATCAGAACATTGCTCCGGGCACTCAGGTTTTCATCAAGCAGGAGCTGACGCAGTATAGGGCGAAGAAATAATTATCGCGGAATAGGGCTCGTATGGAGCTCCCCTCTTATCCCTGGACTCTGATTCCCGTAATCCAAATTCAATGACCTTAGGTCTACCATGCCGTTTTTTATGTTTCTCCTTATGACGGCTGCAACATCGTCCAGGAACCTACTTCCCCAGGTAAACTGGTCTGCTCTTGAAGAAAGTACAAACTGGGTGTTTGGTACATTCATACCTTCCCAGAATCCTGCTGCATGGCATGCATTAACCATCACTATCTTTTTGCAGGGTATTTTTTCCAATAGTTCGGCAATCGTTTGCTTTGATATCGCTTGGTCAGAGTCAGTTGTATCTATCTGTGGGCCCAATCCTAACAATCGGCTCAACGCTGTGGGTTGTGCGTGTGGCTCTCCAGCATCTCTATACAGGTGCAAAGAATCTGTACTTCCATGTGCATATATCACTATGACTACTAATGCTTTCGGGTCCTCATTTTGCAATGCTTCTAATTCCTGCAACATCCTTTTCGGAGTTGCTTCTTTTCCAATTATTTTTGTGGTGCTGGCATGCCTGCTTGAACTGCCAATTGCATACTCGATTTTTGCTACGCCTTCCTCATATCCTTCCTGGTGTTTTCCTGTATAGTCACATGCAACTATCAATGTTCTTATATGCGAAGCTGGCTGGTAAATCTTAACAATTCTTTCTGAGCCACTAACTACTTCTATCTGGTCACCATCAGCCAACTCAATTCCTCTGCTTAACGGGTCTTTCACCATGCCTATCTCTCTGCCATTAACTACCAATGGGTTTGTGCCAAGGGCATGTAAAAAGAGCTTAGGCCTTATCCCGCCTAAAAGCTCCACAAGTGCCTGTAAGGCTGAAACACGTCCTCCATCTATAGGAATTGCTTGCTTACAGTTCAAAATACGGGAAACTAATTCCTGAGTTGCTAAAAGTTCCATATATCTGTGGCTTCTACGCCGCAATATTTCTACCGCTGTTTGAAGTGCATCTTTCTCTATCCTCAAATGTTCTAATCGCGTATCTGTCAGGCGATTCCAAAATCCACTACTACCTATTACAATGTCCCCCATAACTGGTATTGGTATAAATTCTGCATCAGTTTGCCCATTAAGAACTCTTAAATAAAATGGCGGATATGCCTCCAAAACCTCATTGGTTTTTCTTTCTTGCATTTGTGCAAGTCGTATTTCAAGCGTATCCATTCTTTCCAATAGTCTTTGCAGCAAGTGTTGTGTTGCTGGATCTCCCTCCTTTAATCCATCTACTAGTCTCGTTAATGCTCTCAAATTTGTTCCCATCTCATCCAATCTTAAATGCGCATCTTCCAAACTTCCTGGTTCTACTGGGGTTAATATACGTGCTTCAACAGCTGTCGGAACAATGCCCTTGGTGTCAATACGCGGATTTGTCACCGGTTCGTTCTCATCTTCCATCGGTCTGCGTGGCATTGTTATTATTGCAGTAACCTCTCTACCATCTAACTGTTCTGGCCTGATAATCCTGCTGCTATCTTTTGTTAGTTCTGCTCCAGGGGCTCTTCCTACTACAGAAACTTCACGTATTTTTTTGCCCTCCAAATCACCTGGTTTGAGGACCTTACTGTCATTTTCACCTGATCCCGTACTACTATCTATAAAAACTGCTTCTATCACTCTTGGCATTGTCCTTTCAGGTTGCATTTCTGCTGCACTTAAAGCTGTAGTTGGGTCTGGTGTTACCTCTATGCCATCTTCCATCAGCTTTCCAATCGTGGTAATCCGTGAAACCTCTCTGTTCCCTAACTGATCTGCTCTGACAATTCTGCTAACCTCTACCCTGGGTTCTCTTGGTTTTGGTGCAACGCCACTTCTTCCTTTGATGACTCTAACCATATTCGTTCATTAATAATTAGTTACCCCTTCTTTATAAATATTGTGGTTTTATATAAAATTCTGTGTCAAAGGTTTTTTACGCATGGGATAATCCTGCCAGCCTCCTCAAAGCCACCGGGGTTCTGGTGTTCACCTGGTCTGCCAGGTAGAACGCGACATCATTCATGAATCTATTCTCTCCATCTGCCTGTGGTACCATGAAAAGGCTTCTTCCAAAGTTATCTATGCCGTTCAGCATTGCCGTCGTGTCTGCTGCATTAATGGCAACAATCTTTTTGCATGGTATTGCCGCAATGGCTGCCATTGCTCTTTTGGCACTTTCTTCACTCCCGACGAACTCTACTAATCTCATTTTCAAACCTATCTCTATGACTATTACAGTAAGTGCATCGGGGTTCTCATGCATCATTTCTGTGAGCCTGGCCATTACTAACCCGTCCCTTATTCCTGTTCCTGCAAATTTTTCTACATGTGTGTGCTTGGCAGTATTGGCAATAGCCCTTTCGACAAGCTGGGCTTCAGCAGTATCGTAAGGGTAAACAACAATGCCCTTTGCATAAACCGGGGCTTTGTGTATGCGTAATGCGGCTGGCTTCTCTTGCTTGTTGGTTGAAATTATTACGACATCGTCCTCTTTTAGCTGGACGCCCTGTGATAGTGGTATGCCCGGCCTTCTGACCTTGTTGCTATTTACTCCAATCGGGTTATTCCCGAGAGCGTGTAATATCAATTCACTATCAAAACCCCTCCTGAGTTCGAGCATCGCGTGAAGGCGTGAAACTGCAACTGCCTTATCTGCAAATTCCAAAACCAATCCGCATTCTATCAGGGCTGCTACAAAGGTTGGATTTGTGCTAAGCCAGGTATAAGACCTATCTGAAGAATCATGCAATGTCCTGATGAGACTGTCAACCCGATCTCTGTCATTCCTACCGAATCCGACATCGCTTTCTGGCGTAACTAGCCCTGTGCCTCTGCCTATGACTATGCTGCTTCTTACGTGGAATATTCTCTTGCCTATCGGCCCATTTACTGATTCGAGAAAGTATGGAATTTCGCCAGCAACTCCTGAAGAGGTGAGCCTACTCACGAGAGGGTCACCTAAAGAAGCTTTTTTTGTTGCGTCCGAGTCTCTAGGAGGTACGCTTATTACCTTTGTTCCATGCCTGCTTGTAATTGCACTCATATGCTATATTCTGTTGGTATGCTTTTTTAACTCTGTGGGTTTAAATAAAAATAAGTGTTTTTTATTTACTCCCAAAACACTTTTATTTTTTAGTGCTGCATTTGCATTGTGTACCTGATTGTAGGCATTGATGCTGGGATAAAAGCCGGTTACGCAGCTCTTGACCTGAATGGCAATCTGGTTTCTGCTGGCTGTGAAAAAGAGCTCAGCGAAGCCGAAATGGTCAAAATAATCCGCAACATTGGAATCCCCTCAATAGTGGCATGCGACGTTAAAAAAGCCCCTTCATTTGTTTCCAAAATTGCTGCACGGTTTAACGTCAGCTTGTTTTCGCCAGGTAAAGACATTTCTGTTGACGAGAAAAAGAAAATGGGCGGAGACATCATGGATCCGCATATGCGCGATGCATATAGCGCCGCTCTGAAAGCCTATAGGCAACATGCAAACCGTCTAAGGCAGGTTGACAAACTGCATACTGAACAGGACAAGGCTATGCTTAAGCATCTGGTTCTTCAGGGTCATGCTCTGACTAAAATGTTACAGGGCAAGAAGCAGACTGCGCGTAAGCCCTCAAGAAAGGCGGGAAAACCCGCAAAACCTCGCGGCAAAAGATAATTTAAACCCTATTTGGCATCAGTAGCTAGCTTGTTTTGGCATTTACTCCTTCAGCAAGCAACCTCTCTATCTATCGCGAGATGGTATAAGAAAGTAAAACCAAATAGATAAAACAGTTTTGGATAACCAAAGCGTTTTGATCAAACTTTTTCTAAAAGTTTGATGCAGGGGTGGCAGAGACGCGCGACAGCTCATCCACGATGGGCTGGAACGTGGCTGGAACGGCCAAATGCGCAGGCTTCAGGTGAGCTTTTAGGAAAAGCTCAACCAAAACGCGTATGCTAATAACATATACGTTTTTGATGAAACTTTTTCCTAAAAAGTTTCGAAAAAGCCTGTGGGTTAGTCCCTACAAGTGTTCAAATCACTTCCCCTGCATATAACATTATGTTATGGTCTTGAGGTAAATTGGTGAGTATGTGGCTTTGAATCAGGACGACGATCTAGCTATGCTGGACAAAGTTCTTATATCCAAGTCAATTACTGGGAAGGAGAAAGATGAGCTGAAAAACAAATTCATTTTACTGAGCGCGATATACCTAAATGCTGAACAATTATCAATTGCAAAGCCACTAGCGATAGAGGAACAAGAAGAGCTCTTATTCCATCGTTATTTTCCAATTACTGAGGGGATTGGTAGCCAAGTTAATACCTTTAATAGTTTTTTTGATAATATAAATTCCGTTGATCATACAAAAACGGAATTAACCTTGCTAGATAAAGATAACAATAAGTATGCTTTCAAAGTTGAGAGTATTCTTTTGCATTATTTACTGGCGTATGCCCATAATGTTGAATTGGGATTAGCGATTTTGGACGGATTTATCGATTTTGATGCACTAGTGAGTCGTAGTAAAAAATTTGGGCAGTCATGTCCAAACTGTAGAACCGTGATGAAAAAAACTGCTGATCGATTAACTGCCGGAGATAAAATCAATTTGTTGGAAGAATTCTTTGGTCAAGATGCAAAGAAGTTGTTTTCAGATTTTCAAGTCTCTTTAAGAAACAACGTTCAACATTTTGATTTTCGTTTATATTCAGATACAACTGGGACATACATTAAATGCAAATCTAGAAAATTAACTCTATCGGAGCTATTTCTAATCAATAAAAAGTCAAATCTTTTACTTACCACAATTTTAATCTTTTTTATGATAAAATTGAGTCGAGCCAAAAATCTTAATGCTGCTACCTATCTGAAAATCATTGTTGATTCTTGTAATCGTCTTTATTAGGCAATCGCCTAACTCCGTTCCGGCTAGAGCTTAAACAGAACCTCGGTGTAGATATCTACGCGTTTATGCAGGTGACTACAAACGTCAAATCTGTAGTCACCTATTTTGTTTCTCCAATGTTGCATACTGCTCCAAAAGTTGTTTAGCAAGAAAATCTGCGAATGGTTTTTGATCTCCCTTGTCTGCTGACTCTATTACATAATAATACTGCTCTTTGTTCTGCACATTTACCACTACCGGCGGGAATTTCTTTCTAAGAAGAACCCAGTTCATCAGTAGTCTTGCCGTTCTTCCATTACCATCGGTGAAAGGAT
>CAZBWC010000027.1:0-3410 GCA_964495395.1 Microcaldota archaeon | reverse complement strand
AATGTGCGTTTTAATTTTCTGTATCCTCCAACTAATTTTTTTATTCTATTTTTTACTTCCTTGGCTTGAGGCGGTTTCCATTCAGAGCCGCCTATTCGAACCTCACTATCACGATATTTTCCCTGCAATCTGCATTTGGTATTCTTAGTAACTTCATACTGAACGTTTTGCAAGAATCTTTCATTCAAGCTGCTTTTGTAATTCTTGACAAATCCCCAGGCGTCCTTACCATTCATTACCTCTACTACGTCATCTGTTCTCGCGCCTTGGGGGGCGATATTATCAGATAGAATAAGTGCTGTTTGTCTCAGGGTTAATGGATTTCCTTCAATCGCATTAGTATTATAGGTAAATCGAACTAAGAAATCAGTTGGCACGACCTCATTTGGAAAACTTTTGAATATGGCTACTGAAGCATGCAGATCTTCTATCCGTTCCAAGGTTTCTTTAGGGAGCCATTTTGAGGAATATGGTTTTGGCGCTTTCCTTTCTATTTCCTTAAAAAGTTCCTGTAGTTTATCGTGTGGCGGAACTTCCTTACCGAGGAAAATTCTCACCTTTTTTACTTCTGAAGGAGAGATGCGCACATTTTTCACTAAGTAGTAGTAGAATCCGTTTCCATGACGCTGTTTCTCAATAAATGACATACGTATGGCTACACATTAGATATTTATAAATATTGTGGTCATAATGGCTACAAATAATAAAAAAGATAGTTTGTAGCCATATAGAATAATTGACAGAGAGATTTAAATAGTACTTAGCGTACAAGACCACTTACGCTTATGAGCTCCAAACTTGGCGTTTGTAGATACCGACATTTTCGTGCTGATAACAACGTTTTTACGTCGGTGGGGAACTGAGTCCAGGCAGGCGGTTTCTTCCCCTGCAATTTATGCTGATTGGTAGATATCTAGCGTATTGTATTCGTCATCAGTAATTTTCCTAGATATAAACTTGAAAATGTGGGAAGTTTAGGAGAACTTAAAATGGCATGTTCTTATTAGTAACTATGAAAGAATTACATATGGAAAATTCCTGGTTTTTAATCTCTAGTAAACTGAAAAAAATTAAATTCAATGGAGATACGGATATTCGGTATACTGAAGAATTTGTTAAGATGTTCATCCATAAATTTACAAAAAGAGGGGATAGAATCTTAGATCCTTTTGCTGGTTTTGGTACAACGTTGTTTGTAGGCCAACGACTGGGACGAATAGTTCTTGGGATAGAATCTGACGAACGTCAATATGAATACATTAACGACAGGATTAAAGAGCCCTGTACAATCATTCATGGCAGTTCCCTAAAACTCAGATCTTATAAATTGCCAAAGTTTGACTTTTCCATAACTTCTCCGCCCTATATGAGATACTTTGATAAGGAAGATCCATTTACAAATTATACAAAAGTTGGGAGTTACTCAAAATATTTGAAAGATATTGGAAGAATATATAGGCAGATCAAAAAGGTAATGAAAAAAGATGCCACAATCATAATCGAAGTGTCAAATACAATTGCTGAGGGCCGTCCTATGACTCCTTTAGCTTGGGACATAGGGAGAGAAATTTCGAAAATATTCTTTTTCGAACAAGAAATAATTTATTGCTCGACGGAAGGCGATCATAGCCACGTTTTAGTATTTAAGAACAAATAACTGCAAAGTAATCCTTTTCATTAAAGTTCAGTGTCCAAGTGCAAGTAGCAGGGTAAGTACGCTTAGTTATAGCTAGGGACAGAAATGGTTATACCTTAGAGGCGCCTAGTCCCGACTGATGCCGCCTATGATTTATCGAGGACGGCATCCTCCAGATTGGTTCTTGGAAAGGCTGCTTAAAGCCGAAGAAATGTATAAAAACATGAGTCCTACGCTATTACAGTTTGTTTAAGCATCTATACTCGCCCTATTAGGAGAAGTGCTGTTCCCATCGTGGTTTTATTATTTGAGCTTAGGCAATCATCTAACTTCGTATCAGGCCAGCGTTTAAATCGATTTTCAGATTCTATTTTCCCTATCAATTCGCCTTAATTCTTAGGAATTCTTACATTCCAGATGGAACAGCCTTTATATATTTTGACCTCGATAATATCAATAAGCAACGAGGTAAAAATAGGGTAATGAATGGAGACCTGGTCTCAGGTTTCTTTTTCCATAACCTACGCAAAGTCCAGTTCGCCCATGGGTTTTAATAAGCTGACTGCGGTTTGAAGGTATGCGTAAACCCGCGGTTTTTGTGATCCTGGTTCTGGCCAGCCTTTTTGTGCTAGGCTGTAGTGCGCCTGCAGTAACGTTACCGGATGCCATGCCAGGACAGCCTTATAATTATGCTTTAGTGACAAGCACGAGGCCTCTTCCCAACGTGGGTGTGCCGCCTTACAAATGTTCTGTAACTGAAGACTCTGTGCTTCCGGGCACACTGCAATTTGAAGGATGCACCCTGACAGGCAATGCTCCGATTCTACTTCCAACTTCCACTGATGGAACCTATAATTTCAGATTCATAGTAACAGACAGCACAGGCAAAAAATCAGGGCCGTTTGAGGCAAATCTCAGGGTTACGAGAGGTTCACCTGAGCTCACCCCTCCGCAGCTGGATTTAGAGATCGGCCAGCCGTATATATTCAATTTTTGTGAAAATCCCACGGCATTGGATTGCCCTTCGAGCGCATATGTAAGCGGTGGAATGCCTTACTACAGTTTCTCGGCAACCGGCCTTCCGTTGGGACTTTTCATTATGCCGAACGGTGAGCTTAGCGGTACAATACCCGAAGAGGCGAATGAGGGAACAGTCATTTTCAACTTGTGCGTGAAGGACGAAGCTTTTATCGAGACCTGCAAGGACGTGAGCATGACAGTCGAACGGGGCAAAGCAATTTCAGTTAGCCCTACAGCCGCCACATACAAGCTCAGCCTTAATGCCGAATATGTACGGAAGGGGACAGATGAGTACCCTACCAGCGATAGTGCGACTTGGGCTATAGAGGAGACTGAAATACCCACCCGTCTGACTCCTGATGGCGGGTTTTATGGGACGGCTGACGTACCTATAACGGGTAATGCGCTATAACGTGATCACGGGCCAGGAAGCGACGGCCAAACCTGCACCACTACCGGCAGCTACAGTGCAGAGTTTGTGAATTACGCAACAGTACGCTCGGTCCCTGCTACAGAATACGGAGAACCTGACAAAGTAGCGCTTGCGTTTGGGGTCTACGACTACAATTTCGTTGATTCGCCAGGCTATCCCGGCAACACTGACTCGAATAATTGCTTCACCTCTGGATACTTGAGCAACGATGCAGCACGTCTCATTGACAATGGTTGGTGGGAACTCGAAATCTCTGTAATGAACGCACTCGGAGGGCAGGGTTCGACAATTTCCAGCGACTTTATAACATTCGATAGCATT
>CAZBWC010000026.1:4510-11454 GCA_964495395.1 Microcaldota archaeon | reverse complement strand
CTTCAAACTTCCCAATTAGCGAATCGCTTTTGATCAAACTTTTGGGAAAAGTTTGCTGAGCTACGGGCCCGTTGAGTATTATATAAAAAAAGTTCAATTTAAAAAAAGAGGATAAGAATGGGATTTACTAGAATTCCTCTTCCTCTTCGTCTTCTTCCCACTCTTCGTTATCGAAATCTTCTTCTTCCCAATCTTCATCCTGGTCAATTTTTACTGGCCTATACATTTGGTTCACCTTTAAACGATATAGATATGCGCCTACTATCTAACGAAGGTATTTAAATACTTAGCCATACTTTGGTAGGTACTTTTGTGGGCTCATAGCTCAGTCAAGCTTTTGAAAAAAGCTTGACCAAAACCCGTCATCCAAATAGCAAAAAGGTTTTGATCAAACTTTTCATAAAAGTTTGGAGAAGTAGCAGAGCGTCCGCCTTGCACGCGGAAGGCCGGGGGTGCGAGTCCCCCTGAGTCCATTAAACTTTTTGGGAAAAGGTTTAATCAAAAATGAGTTTTATAAAAAGTTTCATCAAAACGACCTATTCACCAAAAAACTCTTCCTGTTTTTATAGTTTGTTGATGTTCCTATTTTATGGATAAATTGAAAGGGATGGTGCATATCGTTCTTGCCATCCTTATAATCTTCGTAATAGCCCAGTTCAGCGAACAGCTTGCCCAGTTACAGGGATGGGGATATGTAGGCATTTTTGTGATTTCCCTCCTGAGTGCAGCAACAGTGTTTATACCCACCCCAGGATGGGCAATTGTGATTGCAATGTCATCTGTGCTTAATGCACCGCTGGTAGGCTTGGTAGCAGGCATAGGCTCTGGACTCGGTGAGATAACAGGCTATGTTGCAGGCTCAGGTGCAAAGGAGCTCATGGAAAATGGCAACATAAAAAAATACAAAGAATGGATAAAGAAAAACGATTTGGTTGCGGTATTTGTACTTGCATTTATCCCGAACCCCTTGTTTGATGTTGCAGGATTGGCAGCAGGCACTTCAGGAATTCCCGTTTCACGATTTTTGGCTGCAACAATTGCAGGACGGATATGTAGGTATGTTCTGCTTGCGATGCTGGGGCAATTTTCGCTGCAATATATTTAATTCAAGAAAACCCATGTTTTATAAATATTCAGAAGCTTACTCTTAATTCAGATAGCGAGAAAGCGGGATGGGGTAGCTTGGAGTACCCGCTGGGCTCATAACCCAGAGATCGATGGTTCAAATGTGCCTTTTAGTAAAAGGCACCTCAAAACACGCTGCTAAAAGCACTGATATTCCATCTCCCGCTACTTTTTATTTTTATCCCTAATAACCGAGTTTCTGGGCAATTTCAGGATTTTGGCTAAGGGCATATTCCTTCTCCAGCCTTAAAACCATCTCCATGGCGAGATAGTTCATTTTGATGAATATTAGTGCACGGATAAGGATACGTTTGATGGGTGCAACACCAGTTGGAACGTTAAATGAATCTGCAAACAACTTGGCACAATCGGCTAACGTAGTCGGTGATGGGTCAGTATGATAGTAATAAGCAAGGTCTCTAATAAAATCTGAACCATCAGTTCCATGTTGCTTTACCGTTATATCAGATCTATTTAAATCAAAAAACGTTACCATGCTCACATGACCCACACCGCGAGGTATAATGATCACGCTCTCTGGGTCTTTTTGATGGATTTGATCTGCAAAAGATATAACACTTAAGTCCCTGTGAACCAAATCACTACTTTCGACCAGGAGTTTTGCTATTCGCAAGACTTCATCCGCAGTTAGATTGGGATGATAATACAAAAACTGCTTTATAACTTCGCATTTAAACATCGCCAAAGATATTTCGAAAGAGCCAGGTTCACTAACCATCTTAACAGCACCAGCTCTCCTTAAGTTCATCTCTTGTACTGGCTGTTCCATCGCTTCCCATCCCAAGGGCTTTTCAGGGCGTATTCCTGCGTTTACTGTTGAATCATAAAGTGCGTTGAGTTTAGAAGTTCGAGCTTGAATTTCCGTAGTTTTTTCTCGCATAACCCTAGTGGCAACTCTATCAATAGCTGCTAGAAGGTCATCAAGCGGAATAGTACTAATATGCCTAATTTCAGGTAACTCACAATGTAACGGCATATATGGATCAAAAAGCGCGTAAGTAGCCTCATGAATAACCGTTGCATTTCTACCTTCCTCTAGTACATGCTTAGCTAAAAAACCATTGACGACCCTTCTAATAAATCGATCGCTTTTGCCACGGCGCTCGCCTGGACAAGGGTGCACTCCTAAGGCTAGCAATACCTTTGTTTTTTGCATGTTTTGGTTTCTCAGTCGAGGCTTATAAATGTTATGCTTTATGGTTTTTTACGCTATTTTAGCCCGAAATAAACCCTTCTATTTTCTTTTCCCTTGTTCTGCACTTTAGTAACTTCCAGCTGGCCAACTTCCTTTGTGCTTCTTACATGCAAGCCACTGTCAGCCTGCCTGTCAAGGTCACCGATGGAAACAATGCGTAGAACAGGCACACTTGGTGGCAGGATGCTTGCGAGCTTCACCATCCCAGGCATTTTCAGAGCCTCCTCACGCTGCATGAACTCCACTGAAATAGGCATATCCTTTGCGAGTGCCTCATTTGCTTTTTGGACATAAAGATTGATTTTTTCCTTGTCAAATGCTTCGAAGTTAAAATCTATCCGGCTCTCATCAACTTCCAGGTTGTTTCCAGTAATCAATGCCCCAGTGTCATTGTGTATTACTGCAGAAAGGGCATGTGCGGCAGTGTGCATTCTCATAAGCATATATCGGCGTTCCCAGTTTAGCTTACATAAAAGCCTATCTCCAGGCTGCAGCCCTTCCTTAGAAACTTCATGGCTGATTTTACCGTCAAATTTTCCTGCAAAGACAACTTCAAACTCAGCATTATCGCTTGCACGGATAAGCTTGCCGGTATCAGAAGGCTGGCCGCCGCCCCGCGGATAGAACAAATTGTTATCCAGCATAACGAACTTGCCGTCCTTTACTTCCTGCACCGTTGCCTCGCACTCTTTTGCATAGCTGTCCTTTGAATAAAGCGGTTCATCCATGTTTATCAACTCAAACATATAGCCAGGAAAAATTTTATAATTGCATAGAAGCGTGCCATCTGAAATGCAGCTTGGCAAGTGCCTCAACAGCTTTTGCCTTTACGCCTGCTTCGGAATGGGAATCCAGAACAACTGCTGAGAAGGCATTGACCATCACGAATGCCATATCAGGAAACTCTGACCACGGTGTTGGCGGCCTCCATCCATACCTAGCATCAGATGCCAGGACAAAAAGCTCGCGTATGGCAGCTATCCGCTCCTCCGCAGTTTTTGAATTATCCTGTATCGCCTCAACAGCAGCGCGCACATTATCATCATTTTCAATACCCATACGGCCATTTTCCTTTCGCTTCCCGTATCCTGCAGCCCAGCTAGCTGCCGTTTCCTCCATAACAGCAAAGCTGCCGAAATATCTGTTTACCAGTTTCGCCCAATGGGTAGCTGCAAGTACGGGTTGGACTACTGTCCGAATTTGTGCTGTCAAAGCAGCGGCAACAGATTTTGCCATTTTGCCAACTTTTTTTGCATTCACGACCATTGCGTCCAGCGGGCCGTCAGCAAGATAATCCTTCGGCACATCGATGCATACGCCCTCGTAACCTGAAAGGTAATGGGTCGTCATTACCCCTGGCGCCGTGGGATAGGGCTCGTTAAATCGGAACTTGAATCCAGAAGCATCAAAACTTTCCGCAAGTTTTTTCGCAAGCTGCATATTGGCAAGTTCAGTACCGTCTGCCAGGCAGGTCACTATGTCCACAAAACGCCTTTCGCCCTGTCTTGCAGGGTTGAGCCACGCGTCCATATATTCACTTACCTTGCCCGGCTCGAGCTTCACTGCGCTCACTTCTGATTCGCCCTGCGCCCGTGGCGTAAATGGCGCCATGCTATGCACGTCAACGAGCACGCTTGGATCCAAAGCAAACAACAGTCTCTCCATCGTCTCAAGCATGTTTCCATGGAGAGTGCTGAGAGAGTTGAATGTGCGCAGGTTTTCGCCACTTAACGGATCAGCAAACAGAGTTCGCACCCCTCCGTAGCCTTCTGACCTTCTTGCTCTGTTGGCATCCACGATACCCCTGGGCATCTTCACCTCAACTACCGCGCTAGATATGCCTTTGCCCAGGCGCATGGCGACTTCATGCGCAAGCTCTGTTGCACCAACATCCCGCTCCAGTTCGAGGTACCTGCGAAGCACTTCAGGTCTTATGCCCAGTGCCTTGTGAAAATCAGGCCATATTGGCGACAGATAGTCTCTGCCATCATACCCATGTTGTGATAGTAGCACGCAATCCACCTTAGGACATTCATTTTTCAGGCCATTGCACCGATACAGGGTATAGTTTACCTGGTTGAGTTCACGTTTTGCCAATCCTTTTAATTTAGCCATGTTATCACCAGATAAACCTTCACATGGCCACTCTTATTCTTTGTGACAAAAAATAGGTTATTTTATAAAAGTTGACACAAATAATATATTTATGACAAATATAAACGTACGTGACAGGGTCTGGAAAGTGCTTGACTCCGATCCATCAATACAGCTTGACCTTGAGAGGGGCATTATCAACCTCAGGGCTTTGGCAAGGTTTTGCAGCAAATCAGGAATTGACGGTACTGAAGATGCATTATTGTCGGCAATTCGAAGATATCCGGTGAAAAAAACAAAGGCAGAAAACCAGGCTGAAAAAATAATCAGGAACGCCCCTATAACAACCAGAAGCGACATAGTCAGCATCACGCTCAAGAAAATACCTGAAACATACCTGCTATTGCATGGGTTATTTAGCGCAGTTGATTATGAAAAAGGCGAAACCTTGCGCATGATACAGTCTGATGAGCGCATAAAAATCTGGCTTGATGGAAAGAACCTAAATAAGATTCTTGAAATAGTGCCTAGAAGGCTCATAACTGAGGCCAATAAGGGGCTTGCCGAAATAAGCCTCCGCCTCAATGAGGGGGCAGAAGAAAGCAAAGGGGTAACTTATAGGATTTCAGGAGAGCTTTATCGCAATGGAATTAATCTGTATGAGATAATGAGTTGCGTACCGGAGATTATACTGATAGTCAAGCAACCGGATTTGATAGATGCACATAAGGCACTGTTCAGATTGTGCCGCAAGGCTTGACTTCTGGAAATTTAGGATTTTAGGATATGCCTTTATATTGATTATATTCTTTTAGTTTACTGGATCATATTATAGGGGGAGAAATATGAAAAAGCATGTCCCTAAACACCTAGCGATTATCCCTGATGGGAACCGCAGGTGGGCAAAGAAAAAGGGATACACCACTCATAGAGGCTATACAACAGGCATCGAGCATATAGGAGAAGTGCTGAAATGGTGCAAGGCTAATGACATCCATATGCTCAGCATGTGGGGATTCAGCACTGATAATTTCAACAGGGACAGCAATGAAATAGGCAGGCTCTTCAGCCTGTTCAAACAGAACCTGAAGAAGGCACTGGAAAGCGACGAAAAAAATAAGCACGACTTAAGAGTGCGGTTTTTCGGAAGAATACACTTGTTCCCAAAGGAAATACAGAAAATGATAAAAAAAGCAGAGGAAATAAGCTCCAAGAACAGCGAGTATCAGCTAAACCTCCTTCTTGCATACGGCGGCAGGGAAGAGCTTGTTGACGCAGTCAATAAGATAATAAAAAGCGGCGCAAAAAAGATTGACGAACAGGCATTGTCCGACAGCCTTTATACTTCTGGTGTCCCTGACCCGGACCTCATAATACGCACTTCAGGCGAGCAGAGGCTTAGCGGCCTTATGCCATGGCAGAGCTGCTATAGCGAATTTTATTTCTCCAAGAAGCTCTGGCCTGAATTCGGCAGGAAGGATTTTGATGCTGCTTTGAAAGAGTATGCAAAACGACGAAGAAGATACGGGAGATGAAACTTCAGTAAAGGCTATAAACTATCCCCTACAAAAGTTTATTTGTGGCAACACCCGTTTTGATGACCTGTAAGGAAGCAAAAGCAAAGCTGCAGATGCTTGCAGCAGCAAGCAGAAAGCCAAAGGCATTCAGGCATGCCGAACGGTTGATAGACGGCATTTTCGGCAAAAGATATATGCCAAGCTATTCACTTGACCCGTTCGCTGTTGAAAGCGCATTCAGCAGAAACGGCTTGCACAGACTAATTCGCCCAGAATACTCTAAGCATTATACGTGGCTTATTGACAGCCTGCTGGCAATATTGACAGCCCGAGGCTACAGGACGGATACAATGACTTATCAGGAGCATCGGCTTGTGGGCAGCACAGAATGGATAGGCTACTCAGAACATCCGCACACCCCATTGGGGATTTTAAAAGGCGCTTTATCAGTTGAGGAAGCCCAGAAAGCAAGAGAACTGGAAATGATGCAAAGCGCATTCGACCATTTTTATCTGGGACATGGCAAGGGGCGACTAGGTATGCTGAAAGTATGCAGAGAACCTCTGGATGGCAACGGGGTTACAATACGCGACCCGCGCGTCTTAGACAAAAAGCTGCTTGACAGGATGCTTAGGGGGGGAAGGCTTCCGGTGGGAGTTATCATTGACCTCTGCACCATTCCGGCCGCAAAAAGCGATGATTATCCATTTAGGCGGGAGTTAGCGCAATCGTGAAGTCCGCACCCTGCCGTTCTCTTTTTATTTCCTTTTCAGCCAGAGTTATGCATGGAAAACTTCAGCGAGGATGAGAAAAAAATTCTCTCCAGTTTTATGACCAACACCGATAAGCCAATATTCGCATTGATAAATCTCCCTGAAGTCGTAAAGGGCGCATTGTTCTCACGTTACAGCAGGAGCACCAAGAGCCTGCGTGAAGTGCTTCTTCAGGAATTTATTCAGGCACCTGAAACAGGATTCGGGGAGATTGTTTCT
>CAZBWC010000026.1:0-4463 GCA_964495395.1 Microcaldota archaeon | reverse complement strand
GCAGGCAGTTGCAATAAAAAAAGCAGAGGAATTCTACGACCGGGTGCTTGTCGGATATGGTGACGACAGTGTTGCCGAGCTTGCGAGCGCGCACGTGGCAATAGAAGGCATATCCAATATCGCAACAAAAATAATACAGGATGCCCGCCTCGGGTTCTCGCCTCTTGAAAAATCCACCCGATACGTTTATTTCGACAAAAAAGGAGAAGACGGAAAATGGCAATATTACCATGAGCTAGATATAGTAAGCAGCGAGCATGCCGAGCTCTACAGGCAAACATGCGACAATCTGTTTGAGCTATATGCAAAGCTCATACCCAAAGTCAGCCAGTGGGTGATAGAAGGAAATCCGCGAGGCGAAGAAAGCGACCGTGCTTATAATGCAGCAGTGCGTGCAAAAACATGCGACCTGCTGCGTGGCCTGCTCCCTGCATCAACGCGCACAAACATGGGCGCAATGGCAAATGGCCGTACGTTTGAATACCTGATAACCAAAATGTATGCAAGCCAGCTTCAGGAAGTGCAAGGCATTGCAGCAGCCCTTCACAGCGAGCTTTCAAAGGTCATGCCCTCGTTCGTAAAACGCGCTTCGGAGAAATACGGCAAGCAACAGCAGGAGTATTTTGCACAGACTGAAAGGGGAATGCAGCATGTTGCAACAGAGGCTACGGTGCAATCTGTTCAACCTGCCCAACCCACCCAAACCGTCGAGCTGGTTGAATACGACGTTGATGCAGAGGCAAAGCTCGCAGCATATGCACTTTATGCGTATTCACATAAGCCACTTAGCATGTTGATGAAACAGGCAAAGGCAATGAATCAGTCAGAGCGCAAGGCGATACTTGATGCGTACGTAGGCCAAAGAGGCAATAGAAGGCACAAACCAGGCAGGGCATTTGAGAATGTTTACTATGCCTTTGATATACTTGCAAACTTCGGCGCCTATCGCGACCTGCACAGGCACAGGATAGTCACCCAGCAGCGGCAGCTGCTCAGCTGTTATCACGGATATACGTTGCCAGAGGAGCTGGAAAGGGCGGGGTATGCAGAAGAATTCAAGGATGCGATGGCAATGGCCAAAAATGCTTACGACACAGTTGCAAAAAAGATGCCATTGCAGGCGCAATACCTCGTCCCATTTGCATACAACATACGCTGGTACGTTAAGATGAACCTGCGCGAGGCATTCCACTTATGCGAACTTAGGAGCATGCAGCAAGGCCATATAGACTATAGGCGTGTTGCGCAGCAGATGCATACGGAAATCAGCAAAGTGCACCCGGCATTGGGAAGCTATATGAAGTTTATGGACCTTAATGAATATGGGATGGAACGCATAGAGGCTGAGAAGAAAATAGATAAGAAGCTCAGCGAGATGGATAAAAAATACTCCAAATAGAGGCAATTGAAAAACTACGGGCGGATTTACATGGAATTATTCGAGCGGATTTATGAACTGGCACTGACAAGGTCGATATTCCTGCCCAGCAACGAGCCTTATGGCGGAATAAGCGGATTTTACGATTACGGGCCTGTTGGCAAGCAGCTCAAAAACCGCATCGAGAATTTGTTCAGGCAGCAGTTCATACGCGAAACCGGAGCACACGAAGTAGAGACCAGCATGATTACGCCTGAGATAGTGCTCAAGGCATCTGGACATGTGGACAGCTTTACCGATCCGGTATTTGACTGCCTCGAATGCAAAAGCAAGGTGCGCGCAGACAGCCTTGTTGAAATGAAAACAGGCAAGAAATGGGATGGCAAGCTCGGCAGCCTTGATTTGGCAGTAAGAGAGCAGAATATCACATGTCCTTCCTGCAAAGGCAAGCTGGGCAACGCTTACACCAGTAACTTGATGTTCGGAACAGCCATAGGCGGAGAAAAATCCCAGGGATATGCAAGGCCCGAAACAGCGCAGGGGATATTTACCGGTTTTCTGAGGCTTTATAGGAATCACGGAATGAAATTGCCGCTGGCAGTTGCCCAGATAGGCAAGAGTTTCCGCAATGAAATTTCGCCGAGAAAAAGCCTTGTGCGCATGCGGGAATTCACCCAGATGGAGCTGGAATATTTCTTCAATCCAAAGCACGGCGGCATAGAAGGATTTGAGGAAGTTGCTGAAGTAAAAATGCGCATGCAGATAACAGGAAAAACGGTAGAGAAAACCGCACGCCAGCTGGTGCAGGAGAAAATAGCCGTAAATGAGATAATGGCCTATTTTTTGGCAAGGGAATGGCAGTTTTATGTTCTGTGCGGGCTTGACCCAAATAGGATGTACTTTAGGGTTCTCGGCAGTGATGAAAGGCCGCACTATTCCCAGGGAAACATAGACTTGGAAGTTGAAACTTCCCATGGCGCAATAGAGGTTAACGGTAATGCATACCGCACTAATTACGACTTGAGCAGGCACGCTGAGTTCAGCAAGAAAGATTTCAGCGTGCATATAGAAGAGGATAAGGAAAAAATTGTGCCTCATGTGTTCGAGGTTTCAATGGGTGTGGACAGGCTGATTTTCTGCATACTTGAGCACACATTCAGGGAAAAGAGCGCAGAAAAAGACTGGGAATGGTTTGACATGCCTCCAGTAATTGCACCTTATGATTGTGCGTTATTCCCATTGATGAAAAAGGATGGGATGGCTGAAAAAGCAATGCAAATACACAAGCAGCTTATCGCAGCAGGCATGGAAAGTTTCTATTATCAGAGCGGAAGCATTGGCAAGCGTTATGCAAAGGCAGATGAGATAGGCATTGCATATGCGCTCACTGTTGATTACGATACGCTGAAAGACGGCACTGTGACAGTGCGTTATCGTAATGATGGAAAGCAGGAGCGGATTAAGGCAAGCGAATTAGAAGCAAAGCTAAGGGAAAATAAAGAAAAAGGAAAAATAAGCCTTTAGCCTGACCTGGCCTTTGCAGGTCTCGGCTGTTGAGCGTCTCTTGCAGAAGTTCCGAGTTTCCTTGAAGAAGCATCATGGCCAGCCCTTAAATCAAAAGCATCCAGGGCATTTCTTGCAGATTGTTTCAACGGCAAATACGTACGAGGCTTATTTGCAATTGTTCGAAGTATCCCCCTGTTTACAGGGGTGTCCTCTACAGCGCACATGCGAACCAAATACATGTCTGCTAAACGCACTACTTCAAGTGCATACGTCCATGGATCGGACAGCCGGTTGAGCTTAGACCTGTTTTCCTGGGTATTTTCCTGTGCCAATCTATGAATAGTTACTGATGCAGCATGAGTTTTAAGCTCTCTCGGAGCAATTGAACTGAAAGCCAAACGTTCATCATGATCTACTGGGTCTGCGAGAGTTTCCAATGCCCTTCGGGCAGATGCCTGTACGCTCTCAGGGGCATTCAAATTTCCAGTTGTTGCAATAGCAGTCAGCAGTTCAGTAGCTTGTGGCGCCCCATATCTTTGAAGGATAAAATTAACGTATTGTGCACCCATAGCCTCTCTTACGGTAGAAGGTACATTCATATCCAATACAAGACTG
The DNA here is from genome assembly GCA_964495395.1 of Microcaldota archaeon. Lineage (GTDB taxonomy): Archaea > Micrarchaeota > Micrarchaeia > Anstonellales > Bilamarchaeaceae > DATDYG01. The sequence continues at coordinate 964 of CAZBWC010000026.1, read as the reverse complement.
AGCATTTCAAAATCAGGTATTGGACTGACCATATGACCAAGCTTATCTATCACTGCCAGGGCATTTTCCATACCTGCTTCTACCCTGATTTCCATTGGATAAGAAGCATCAGCTGCAATTTCCCGGCGTAAGGCAAATTGGGTTAGCACAGATAGCGATAATGGCGAACTAGGTGAGCCGATTTCGGCAATGAGTTTCCTGCCTGCAGCCAAACGTGCATCTGGCTGCGCATCAGGGTTAGTAGCCAACTTATATGCTTGCCAGATTCCACCTTTGATCACAGGATAAGCTTCAACAAAACGCTCAAATTCATTACCCATTAAATCACCTGTATCTTATTGTGCAATTGGTATATATAAATGTTACTATTAGTGTTTTTGAGTGTAGTTATATTTATAAATGAATATGTAAGATAAAATCACCCTAATAGACTGGACCAGATGCCACCTATGCCAGCAGCCTTCTTGGCTGTAGAGGCCTTCTGTGCCTTTCAGGATTCCTGTTAGTGCTAGCACGTGTTCTTGAAGCCAGGCGTGCATCTAAATCCCTTACACTGGCCCCTGCTTCTTCAGGAGAAACTTGTGGCAGGCTTGCTGCATAAGAAGCTGTTTCTGGTGGTCTCAGCTTAGTTTTTGCTGCTTCTTTAGCCTTACCATGTAGCTGATATGAATCCAATGCCATGCGTAGTTGCGCATGCGTCATCCTTTCAACTGCTTTCATTCCAGCAGCATGAGCTGCTGTTCCAAAATGAGCCTGAGCATCATGTCTGTAATGGATAGCCATAAGGTCTTCTATACTCAGAGAAGGATCATTTGATGTTATTGCATTTGTTAGTTTTTCCTGTGCAGCATCTTTTGCCTTACTTGAAAATTTTATACAATCTAATGCAGTTCTCAACTGCCCGCTGTCCATCCTTTCAACTGCTTTCATTCCAGCAGCATGAGCTGCTGTTCCAAAATGAGCC
>CAZBWC010000025.1:3381-11927 GCA_964495395.1 Microcaldota archaeon | reverse complement strand
TTTTGGTTTCAGGAGATGATTCTATAGCTCAACTGCGTGATAGGGCGGGTATTGAATCTTATGACCTGGCAGTACTTTTTAATCCTGCGACACCTAGAGGTGGATTATCGAGAATATTGGATGAGATAATGGCTTCTGAACGAGCTGGGATTTCAGCAGATAGATTTATTAGAAAAAAACTATGGGATGAATTCAGAATAGATATTACACGGGAGTTAAGTCCAGACGAACTATTTCAGATATACTTCTACCAGCTGATTAAGCCCACTATTGAAGTAGTAATTCCGAAATTAATTGGAACTGAAGGGGTGTTATTTTTGACAACTGAAGGATTACTACTGCCTGATATAGTCAGAAGAAATATGCAGAGAAGATACACTATTCTTTTTGACCAGCAAAATGATCCAGAAAACTGGCAAGGCGAGGTTATAGGAAACGCTCATCTTTTTGCTGGTGTTTTGAAATGATTTAAAGAATAATCTGAAATCATATTAGATATTCTAACAAGATCTATGATCCTCTTTTACCAGCGAAATCGGCAATCCGTAGTAACCGCACTTGGAGCATTTGAACTGGCTGAAATTAGCCTGGTAAAAGCCCCGTAAATGGCTCATAGGATTAACGTCAGCCTGGCACTTAGGGCAGATTTCCATAACATCATCTGAATCTTTCTGCAAGTGCACTAATATGCTCGAGCTTAAGCAGCTTCTGGAAACTGCCGAAGTTAGGCAGCCACGCACCAAAGACAACTGCAGGCATTATAGCCTCAAGCTGGAAGACCCATAACACCCTGAATAGCATGGCAAACGGGAATACAGCTATAATCCTTACAAAGTTCTTTTTCAGGTAAGAATACTTGTTTTTGGTGCGTAAAACGCCCATTGCAAGGTCAATAAAAATGAATGTGCTGCAAACAACCTCGATAAATCCGATTGCAAAATGAATACCTGGATTGCTTATTATTCCTGAAAGAAAGAAATCAAATAAAACAGTAAGTATAAGCAGGGGCATTGACAGTTCCACTGCCTTGTTCCATTGCTTTTTATAATTCGGTAAATGACCTAAAAATTGCACTAACCATCTCTGGCTAACTGAACTGGTCGGATAGTATTGGGAGGCCATCGCTAATGGATAGTTGATGTGCTTTTTAAGTTTATCCATTATTTTCTAACATTATACTAGCTTTTCAAATAGTTATTTAGATAAAATACGAGCAGGTCTGAGCGTAATTCCTTTAGCTGGTGATACATCCTCAAGAATGTTTTGCCTGGATAAAAGTGAGGCGGCTCTTTCCTGAACTTGTTGCTCGAATGAAATCCAATCAGCAATTTCGGAGAAATTAATGCCCGTAACCTGTGAGATGTTTTGCGCAGCCGCGTATGCCTGAACTGCCGCAACTTTCATCACGATGCCATACATTTCTTCAATATCATTTGCCTCACCTTGTAAGCAGGCTTCTTTTGCAGCGGCAATATAGAACTTCATAGCGCGTTCATAATTTCCTAAAGACTCTGCGAGCCGGGCCTCTTTCCAATATGCCAAAACCCTACGGGTAAACGGATTATTCATACCCTGACTGGTCCATAACTCTTCAATTTCGATTTTTCGACCCAGACAAAAAGCGCGTTCAGAAATAGTTTCCAGAAAAAGATTCACTCGTCTAAAAAAACGAAAAGGCCGGGCACCAATTTCTGTGGCTCTAGAGAATAATGCAGGTCTTTTGAGAGACAATTGCTGCATGAGGGAATAAGCATGGAAATCATTTTAAAAAGCAAATCCCTCGGCAAGCACACTAACTAAGAAACTAGGGGCCATACCCGTAAGCCAAGGCCTGCTCAAACTGGCCCCGCGAACCTTTCCAGGAAGTCACGAATCCGAACAATCCTTCGAGATATTCCTTGTTCATCTTAAAAGGCATTTTGACTCTAAGGCCCAACGCCCTGATTATCTGAATATCAGGTTTGCCTTCGGACCGCATTTTACGAGTCATCTGTATGATCTGGTTTTGAGTGTAGTTGGATGTTTGATAAAGCTCAACTATGCTTTCTGCCCTGCAACCTATTTGAGTATTGAGTATGAGGTGGCACATAGGGCAAACAGTTGCCAGGTTGCTTTTTTTATTATTGCCTGAATCACCGTCGAGATAATAAATAGTTTGCCATTCTTCTGCATGAAAATTGCAATAGGCACATGTATATTTGTCTCTTTCAAGAATGGCTTTTCTTAGTGCATCTGAATCTTTTACTGATAACCGATAAGTATTCTGGGTAATTCCGCGATAGTTGGGTGCATCTACAAAGCTAGGATGTAATTTTTTCATTATGTTATTAGCGCAGACCCTATATATAGACGTATGCCTTTTACGAAAAACAAGCCAAGACGAAAAAATGTAAAAATAAAAAGAAAAAAAATTATGCTTTTGATACTTGTTCTGCTTTTGGACCTTTATCGCCCTGTACAACCTCAAAGTTTACTTTGTCTCCGTCCCTGAGGGTCGTTCCTGGCTTAAGTCCACTTGAATGGACAAAATAATCCTTGCCATCTGCACCGGTTATAAAACCGAAATTCTTCATTACGTTATAAAATTTTACTGTACCTTCCATTTATTTCACCATTTAATATAGTATTTTGTAAATCATAGTCCATATAAAGATATTCATTGGTGAGTGGCAGATGAAACACACGAAATTCCAGCTTGCAGTGTGGCAGGCATGCTTGAAAATTCCTCGAGGAAGAATAAGCACTTATGCTGCGCTTGCAAGGTCAGTTGGCACTGTTAACGCCGCGCGTGCAGTAGGCAACGCACTGAATAAAAATCCACATTCGCCAAAAGTGCCGTGCCACAGGGTCGTAAAAAGCAACGGCAAAGTAGGTGGATTTGCCCACGGTGCAAAAAAGAAAATTAAAATGCTCGAAAAAGAAGGGATAAAAATAAAGAACGACAAATTGGCTAACTTCAGGAGCCTATTTTTTGAACCCCTTTAACGCATCCAGGATCTCCATTGGCAGAAGAACAACTATCTTGTTGCTCGGGTCAGTGGACATGTCAGCAAGCGTTTCCAAGGTGCGCAGATAAAGCGAACCTTTGCTGCCTGCAAGTTTTTCAGCCGCTTTTGCAAGGTTATCTGCTGCAGACACTTCACCCTGGGCACTAATTATTTTAGAACGCTTTTCCCTTTCTGCCTCAGCCTGCCGGGCCATTGCACGTTTCATGTCATCAGGAAGTGAAATATCCTGGACTTTTATTGCAGTTATATCAACGCCCCATGCAACAGTTTCTTTGTCAACGATCTCCTTTATTTCCTTTGCAATTTCGTCCCTCTCAGTTAGAACAAAATCCAATTCCTTGTTTCCTATTACGTCTCTCAAAGCAGTTTGTCCGTATTGCGACACGGCATAAAGATAATCCTGTATTTCCAGAACTGCTTTTTGCGGGCTCTCCACTTTTGCATAAACAACAGCATTCACGCTTACAGGGACATTGTCCTTAGTCATAACCTCTTGTTTAGGTATGTCTATGGTAGTTATTCTGGTATCTACTACCCTAATGCTTTGGAAAATAGGTATTACGACGTTCAGGCCAGGCTCCACTGTTTTCGTATATTTTCCCAGTGTAAAAAGAATGCCTCGCTGGTATTGCATTATTATTTTTACTGAAGTCAGAAGCATGATAAAAACAAAAAATGCTATTGGAATAAGACAGGCAAAAAGAGTTTCGGACATAATAAAAATAGGCAGATAAACGTTATAAACCCATTCCAAAACCGATTAAATTACGGCACTTATCTGAAACTCAAGGCATATGTTTTAATATTCTTTTTAACTGCAACAACCTTAACAAATTTAAATCAGGTTAGCTATGGGAGGCGCACTTAGAAGAGCAGATTGGCCAAGATATGCTGCCGCAAATGGCATACGCGGAGGACTGGAAAAAAGCATGGGACGAACGCTGTCTTTGCTTTTAAGTGAAAGAGAACCTATTGATTTGAGCAGCGGCGACCTGCCAAAATGCATGGGAAAGCGTTATCCTGCAATAGAAGCAGCAGTACGGAATGTAGGCCCTGACTTTGCTGCTTATGATAATCCTGCTTATAGACAAGCTCAGCAAGCTGTTATGCAACGCTTGGGTGGCGTTACATCGGATAGAAAACGCGATGACGAGCTGGTACGTGCCCAGGTCATACCGGGCATAAGCCCTTTCATGGTTCCCTTAACCCGTGTATTGTCAGGCGCGCTTCTTGGAGATAATGAAGACGCTTCACCGGTTTTTGTAGTCATACCGCCATTACACCCAAATTGGATTTCCTCTATTGTCGAAGCATATGGGTATTCATCAATAGTTACCATAAAGCGAACCTCTAATGGGAATCCTGACCTCGAAGATGCTGCCCGGGTTTTTAGGTCCATAGATAGGCCATTCGTAGTTATTATTTCTCCAGATGAAAATCCTGCTGGTGTATGCAGCCCTAATTGGCTATACCATAATGAAGAAGGCACAGGCATATTGGATTTAGTACGCGGCATTCCACCGTGGGGTACTGTTGTTTTTGATGCGATTTACTCTGACTTTTCATGGGGCCCGAACGCAGATAAGCGCCATGAGCTCAGGGAAGTATCTGAGAAATTAGGAATACGGATGCTGATAGCCCATTCGCTTTCAAAAGTATATGGCATGCCAGGACTCAGAATAGGCGGGGTTTATTATGCTGGACCGATGGATCAGGTCGGAATGCAGATATGCCATAGATTGCATAATCTAGTTAACAGCAACATAAGGAACGGAATATCCAGTCCTGCTTTGGAAGCTCTGAAAATGGCATATGGGGATGGAGTTGAAATAGAATGTGAAAGGAAAGCCTTGCTTGAAGAGGTAAGGCAACGTGTAGAAGTGAATGACAGGTTAATACTTGATGCAGGCATGCAACATGTTTTTCCCGACGCACAGATCCAAACTGCATTCTATGGATATTACACTTTGCCAACTGACCCTAAAACCCCTTGGCTGGATAGGTTATATCGTCAACGCCTCATAGATTACATTCAAACAACACTGACGCAGCGAGGAGCTTTTTCAAATATAGAACTAAGATTCACCTGGGAAAATGCACGAGACATTATAGGCAAACATGGGATATCTGCATCTCGTGCCTTTGCCATAGCACTTGCAACGCAAGGACTGATGTGCCTTCCGCACGATCCGTTCTATCCAATGTTTGTTGATGATTCCGGGAGATTGACCCTAGCCCAGATGCAACCAGACGGTACTGAGGCTATAAACCTAAGATTCATACTTGCTGCAACTCAGGACAAAACTTCTGAAGCCATAAAAATAGTGAAAAAAACTCTGGGCGGCATCTTTTAGCCATTGTTAGAATTTGCATGAACCGCCGCCCTTTTTCATGTAATATTTCTGGTGGTATTCTTCAGCTTTGTAAAATTCAGCGGCAGGAACAATTTCAGTGACTATTTTGCCATTGAATTTTTCTTTGTTCATTTTTTCCCGGGATTTTTTTGCAGCTGCTTCCTGGCGTTTGCCATAAAAGAAAATAACAGAGCGGTATTGCGTTCCAAAATCAGGCCCTTGCCTATTGCGTGTTGTTGGATCATGAGAAGCCCAAAAAACATCAAGGAGTTTTTCGTAGCTTATTTCTGAAGGCGCAAATTTAATCCAGACTACCTCGGCATGCCCTGTTTTATCAGTGTAGACTTCCTTGTCAGATGGGTTTTTCAGGCTGCCGCCCATGTAACCGACAGCCGTTTCCCTTACGCCTTTAAGCTGCCTGAAAGTTTCTTCAACACCCCAGAAGCAGCCTGCTCCGAATGCAGCTGTTTCCATGGATGTCTTTCCCTTTGTGATTACGCCCATAGTGCAAGCACTGCGCCACCGACAAGAAGAGCCACGAGATGGTAGCCTGCATTAAGCAGGAAAACTTTTACAGGTCTGCCTTCCCATAAAACACTGCCTGCTTCAAGCGGCATGATGAAGCCGAGCCACATCCAGAACCCTGTTATAGCGCCTAAAACCGCGGTTACTGCACCCATATATGCAACCACGTGCGCAAGAACGTAGAACATCAGCAATGCCATGGCAAATGCCACAACGTATGTTTTGCCCATGCCTTTTTTCTTGGACTTATCAACATCAGCTTTCTTGATTTGCATAAGGTCCATCCATTGCTTGCCAAAGAGCGGCCCGTACCAGGCCATCCCTAAAACCATATTCAAGACAGCTGCCACAAAAACAGCCAGATAATTTATTACAATTTCAACCATCCAATCCACCTCATTTTCCAAATAGATAATGATTGCCCTCGTTACCAGAACGATAGCCCAAATTATCTTTAAGGTCCAACTGTTCCACCTCTTCAGATGTCAGGTCGTAAGTTATAACGCTGCTAAAGCCACCCTCAACAACTGTTACAATGAGCTTACCATCTTCCTCATCGACCAGTAATTGGTCTTCTCCTGGCTCAAGCTCGATTTCAAGAAGCAGCCCACTGCTACCATCCAGGTTCAGTCCATAGATATGATAGATAGGCGATGTTTCACTTGCCTTTCCAACAAGATAGAGTGCTGTTTCGCCACCATAAACTGTTGGTCCGTAATCATCATAGAACGCAGCAGTTGACAGATCCTGCAAAGTCGAAGTTATTTCACCTGTGCTCAAGCTGTGCTCATAAACAATCAAACGCGATTCAGCATTGTTATAAGCTGCCGAAAGCAACCTGCCACCCACCCCGTAATATGTGCCGACATTAGATTCATCAGTACGGTCGAGCAGTTCGGTGGACTGAGAAGAACCGAGTTGCTGCATATAAAGTTTGCCGCCGCCGGTTACCTGACCGTAGAAATTAACGGCCCTTGGAGAAACGTAGTAAACGGTATCGCCAACAATTGCGATGTTTCTTGAGGAATACTGTTCAAGGCGGGTGGTTTGTGCCATGTCCCCTGTTGCTGGATCAAATTCGGTTATACCCTGGACATCCATATCGCCATAATCACCCCATTCCCTAAAAACGAAAATCCGGTCGTCAATGGTTTGCACGTAGGCATTGTTTGGCGAATGACTCGGAGAATCGTAGCTATACAGGAGATAGGTTTTATCCAGGGATGGAACGTATGTTAAAAGACCATAATTTGTATGAGTCACCTCTATATCGAAAACTTCCGAAGTCCCGTCCGAATAAACAGTCCCTGGGCCATCGTATATTCCGAATACGTAGTAATCTTCGCTTGATGAAAGTGAACCTGTGTAATAAATTGCAAGAGCACCTTCAGGAATATACGCCGCATTAGATTGCGGTCCAGCCACAGGAGTTGGATCAGGCTGTTCAACAGGCTGCGCAGGCTCAGTAGGCTCTGGCCCAACCGGCCTAGATGGCAATTCGCCAGGAATAACTGAAGGCACATCAGAAGCGCCGCCATTTGCCGGAACTTCAGGAGAGACCGGTAAATTGCCTCCTGGAACTAAATCAGTGGCATTTGCCCCTGTATCTGGCTTAACAACAGATTTGGTGCATCCAGCCAAGAACAAAGCCAAAACCAAAAACAACACTTTCAGGTATATGGTTTTTTTCATTTTTATTTCACCTTATTTAGGTATAACGTCTGAGTCGGGTAGGCAAATTCTATTTTTTCTTTCTCAAATTGTTCTATAATTGCTAGATTTATTCTCTCTTTGGCATCCATGTAATCAACATACTCATTACTTAGCACGTAATAAACAACCTCATAATCAAGACTTGACGGCCCAAGTGTGTTGAAATGAATGCGTTCAAATTCAATATTTGGTTGCGCCTTTATGATACTCTTAATTAACGATGGAATAAGCTTGAGTTTTTTTAGAGGGGTTTTGTAGGTCACGCCAAAAGTCAGCAGTATTCTGCGCTTGGACATTTTCTTGAAATTGTGAACTCGGGCTTCAGTAAGCTCCTTGTTGGATACCACGAGTTCCTGTCCCTGCAGGGTTCTTATTCGGGTTGATTTTATGCCTATCTTTTCAACAACCCCTGTATCCAGGCCTATAGTTATTGTATCGCCTTTCTGGAAAGGCTTGTCAAAATATATTGAAAATGATGCAAAAACATCAGTAAGGACGTTCTGGAGTGCGAATGCAATTGCAATGCCTCCAACACCCAGGCCTGCAATCATAGGAGTTATGTCATACCCTAGATTTGAGATTACCAATAGGGTTGCGACACCCCATAACAAAGTCTTTATCACCTGGGAAAGCAACTCAATAACAGAAACATCGGAATCGGCATTCTCTTTTTTCCTTTGCCTGATAAGCATATTGGTAAAATAGTTGACGAATTCCTGGGCAATAAGAACACCGTAATATGCAACTGCAATCATAAGCACATAATAGAAGACATCCAGAATAACGTCGGGCACAGTGATAAATTGAAGCGAGATGTATATGGACAACAAAACGTAAAATGCCCAGCCTATTTTATCGAGGCTGTGGATAGCCATGTCGTCGATGTCAGTATGAGTCTTCTTTGATAGCTCTCTAAGGAGCCTGACCACTTTTAACTTGAATAATA
>CAZBWC010000025.1:0-3371 GCA_964495395.1 Microcaldota archaeon | reverse complement strand
AGCAAGGAGATTATGAATACCATAACTGCTGTCAGATAGCTTTCCGCAGTGTTTCCGCCTACGGTGTAATCCAATAACTGCTGGTCCAGGTAACCTGAAAATATCCCTCCCATAAAATTGATTCACCTCTGTATTTTATAAAGGATTTGTTTGGAGCGCTGTATGCAGGCGCAGGATCTGCCGCAAAGCCTGCATTTTTCATTATTCGGTTTTTTCTTCAGCAGATTTCCATGCCCTGCTACCATGAGCCAGTGCAGCACCGGCGCATATTGATGCAGCAATGTAAACAACCTCTTTCATTTCCTCGACTGAAGCACCGGCAACGCGAGCTTTTTGAGAATGTGAATCAACACAGTATTCGCATCTGATTGCACTTGCAACTGCCAGTGCCACCAGTTCCTTGGATTTTTTATCCAATTTGCCGCCGCCTGCGTACACTGCCTTATGAAAACCGAAATATGCTGTTCTTGTAGGTTCTTCTCCCATAATTTCACCTCAATAGTTTCTCCTTTAGCCACGAGTGTACTACGTTTATAAGCTCTTTAAAATGAATCTCGTTTTTATACAAATGGTCTGCACCGTTCACAATATGCAGTTTCTTTTCCCCAGCCAAAAGGAGATAAGCTTCCTGGCTGTGAAACAAAGGCACCAGCTCGTCATTATCGCCATGCACCAGCAATGCAGGTTTTGTAACTCCGCTGGTGATCTGACGTATCGGGATACTGAATGCCTGCTCATAGAAACAATAGCCTATTTTCTTCTTCCATAGTTCTATATATCCTTTTGATTTCCATTCAGCAATGCCATCCAGGCCGAGGCGATCCTGCCAAAGGCGCGCATAATCAAAAACAGGGGATTTGAGAATAAGCCCGTCACATGCCAGTTGCTGAGCACCCATCAGGCAGACTACACCGCTAAAGCTTGATCCAGTCAGAATTACCTTCTCATACCCATGGTCCTTTGCGAACAAAAAAGCCTGCTTAAGGCCATCATAAGCCTTTGCCACGGTTAGTGTTTCAAAGCTGCCATCGCTTTCGCCATGGGCATAAAGGTCAATCGCCAGGCTCGAGATGCCATCGGAACCCAATAGTGGCACCAATGCCTGGTTTATGTGGCTTGATTTGTTCGATGCAAGGCCATGGCAGAGTATGACGATGCTATCGCCGCCCTTATTACTTAGAAGGCCGCATAACTTACCGTGCTCGTAATCAAGAAAAAGCTTTTCAGCCATGCTAGTTTGCCATTAAGAAGCCTTTTAATATGTAGGGTTCTAATGAATTTAGAGGCTATATAGCCTAAAAAATAAAAAAATAGAGTGATGTAAGTGGAAGACGAAAACAATGAAAGAAGGCCCCGCAGGGGAGGATTTAACAGAGCACCACGTGAAATGCACGACGCAGTTTGTTCAGATTGCGGCACGCAGACACAGGTACCTTTTAAACCCGCAGACGACAGACCTGTATATTGCAGGGATTGTTATCAGAAACACAAGAAATTCTAATTCTGAATTTTCTGATATTCAATAGATTTTTTATTTATTTTTTATTTTTATTTTTCTAGTATACCTGATTCTCAATGCCGAAGCACTTGATGGACATTTATTAATCTTTTCAGAGAGGAGTTTATGCTGGAAGCTGATTTCAATGGATGTTGTCAAACTTACAAAAGAGCTTGTTTCCATAGATTCGCAGCCTGACACGCCTACAGAGGGCATAGGCAACTACATTTATGGATTGCTGAAGGAACTTGGGCTTAAGCCATTCAAGCAAAAGATAAAGCAAAGCAACAGGTTTAACGTACTGGTCACCGGTACAGGCAGCCTGCTCATAAACGGACATATGGACACCGTACCTGTGGAAAACTCCAAAGAATGGAAGCATTCTGCTTTTGGAGAGATTGTCAATGGCAAAGTTTACGGCCGCGGCTCTTGTGACACCAAGGGAAATATCGCTGCGCTGTTGGCAGAACAAATAAAAAAAACTTCAGAGGGAATAAACCTTTCGTGCACCGCAATCAACGAAAAAGATTTCGATGCTGTTTATGAAGTAAAAAAAAAAAAAAAAACCAGACTCAGGCAAGTGAAATATGGCATAACCCTGGAGCCAACAGGGAGCAAGATAATGCCTATGAGTAAGGGGCAGTATACCTTCGAGGTTACTGCAAAAGGAAAATCAGCTCATGCAAGCAGGCCGTGGCTTGGAAAAAACGCCATTGAAATGCTGGCTGAATGTGTACCTGCATTGCAAAAACATGCAAAAGAGCTTAGAAGAAAAAAACATCCTTATCTTGGAAGTGCCAGCCTTAATATAGGCCTGATAAACGGAGGTGCTGCACCAAACATAGTGCCGAACTATGCAAGCATGATAATTGACCGCAGGGTTTTGCCAAAAGAGAAAACCGCTGACGTGATTAAACGCATGAAAAAGGTATGCCATTCCCTTAAAGTAAAACTAACCCAGCGCCTTGAGCCTGCTGAAAGCCCCGTCGATTCAAAAATAGTTAAGCTCATGCAGTCAATACACAAAAAAGAAGGGCTTGACCAAAAAGTCTATGGTATACAGGGAACAACCGAGCTTACTGCATTCGTACAAAATGGGATGGAAGGAATAGTTTATGGGCCAGGAGACCTCGCAATGGCACACACTGTAAATGAGCACATATCAATAAGCAGCCTGAAAAAAGGAAAAAAAGTTTTTGAGAGACTGCTAAACGAGATTTGAATTAGTATAGTTGCACTTGCTCTTTAGTTGGTAGTTACCAGACTCCCCAATCGTCCTTGCTGTAATCAGGCTCTTTTGGCACTGAATAACGAATGACCTGAGGCTGCATTTTTACTGAACGATTCTTCAGAATCCACGCATATAATAGCCCGAATATTAATCCGCCCAGGTGCGCAGCACTTGCTATTCCGCTTGAAAGGTCGAATGTGCCCAAAAGCTCCATAACCATCCATAGCATTGCGGCATGCTTCATCTTCATTGGAACAAACCAGAAGAACATTTTCATTTCAGGCAGAACTATTGCCACTGCCCCGAGAATTCCGAATATGGCACCGCTTGCCCCTAGAGCAGCTATTGAAGGTATGAGACCTAGGGCATAAGTGAGGTAGTAGAACGCACCGCCTACGAGACCTGCACCTAGATAAATAGTGAGAAAATCCCTGTTGTTTATTCGGCTTTCAAGTATCGATCCAAAAAGGAAAAGCGCATAGGCATTGAAGAACAGGTGAGTAAGGTCAAGATGCAGGAACATGCTGGTAATCCATCTCCATGGTTGCGAAAATGCCAATGACGGCACAAATACAAGCATATCAGTAAAGTAACTGTCAGGCCCACCGGTAATGAGCTGTATTACGAATAGAAGCCCCAGTA
>CAZBWC010000024.1:0-12208 GCA_964495395.1 Microcaldota archaeon | reverse complement strand
TCTCACTTACAAAAAAAGCAGCAAGGATTTTGTTGAATCCGTTGATTCAGAGGAAAGCATGATACCGCGGTTCTCTGATATTGTCCAGAAAGAGGACCCGGATATAATTTTTGGATACAACTCAGCCAATTTCGACCTCCCTTATCTCGAGGCGAGGGCGCAGGTTACAAAATCAAGGCTCAGACTCGGAAGATGGGGCTCGCGCATGAAGAAGGTGCGCAAAGGTCTTGTAAGCAGCATACAGATGGAAGGCAGGACACACGTAGATGTTTATCCCGCAGTGCGATTTTTCGGGTTTATAGGAGTCATAAAAGCTAGGCAGTTCACACTTGAAAACGTTGCACAGGAAGTTCTTGGCAAAGGCAAGGTTGAAATAGACAGAGACGGCATCTGGAAAATGTGGGATGACGACAAGGTAGACAAGCTTGCCGAATACTCTCTCAGGGACGCGCAGATAACGCTCGAACTCGGGGAAATGCTACTGCCATTGCAGAAAGAGCTCGCGGTAATTTCGAAGCTGCCTTTATTTGACATAAGCATAGGAAGCAGCGGCCAACTGGTTGAAAATTTGCTCATGTTCACTGCAACCGAGAAAAACCAGATAAGCCCGAACAGGCCGAGCGACGAGGAGATAAAGGAGCGCACGCGCAATCCGATACAGGGAGCTTACGTAAAATTGCCTGCCCCAGGCATATATGAGAACATCGCGGTCATGGATTTTCGCGGACTGTATCCGAGCATAATAGTTTCCTATAACATCGACCCGGACAGGCTGGTGCATGACTCGCAGGGATTGCCTGACAGTGCATACCATAAATCCCCGACCGGGGCAAAATTTCTCAAAGAGCCCCGAGGGCTTGTCCCCGAAATAGTCAACCATCTCGTTGATGTAAGGGTGGAGCTGAAAAAAGAGCTGAAAAAATTCGACAAGAAGAGCAAGGAGCATGTTGCAGTATCAGCAAGAAGCCAGGCTGTCAAGATTCTGACTAATTCTTTTTACGGTTATTTGGGCTATGCCAGGGCAAGATGGTATAATAGAAGCTGTGCTGAAAGCACTACTGCATGGGGAAGAATGCATATCAAGGAGACTATTGAAAGGGCGCAGAAAGATGGGTTTGAAGTGCTTTACGGCGACACTGATTCGATTTTCCTGCTTTACAAAGACAAGAAAAAAGAGCAGGTTCTGAAATTCCTCAAGGACGTGAATGACAACTTGCCTGACAAGATGGAGCTTGAGCTTGAAGGTTTTTATCCGCGCGGGGTGTTCGTAAGCAAGAAAGGCGGAGAAGAAAGAGGCGCCAAGAAAAAGTACGCGCTCGCTGCAGAAGACGGCAGCATAAAGATAAGGGGCTTTGAGCTGGTGCGCAGGGACTGGTCGCCAATTGCAAAAACCACGCAACTGCAGGTACTCGAAGCAATATTGCGCGAGGGCAGTAAGGAAAAGGCCGTTGCAATAGTCAGAAATACGGTGCAAAGGCTGAAAGAAGGCAATGTACCGCTCGAAGAACTCGTAATAGTCACGCAGCTTAACAAGGCAGCAGGCAGTTATGAGGTTGCAAGCCCGGAGCTTTCAGCAGCGTCAAAGGCAGCGAAAATGGGAGTGCCTATGGAAAAAGGCAGCGTCATTGCGTATGTCATAACCAAAAAAGGCAAGAGCATTTCTGAAAAGGCTGAGATGCTCCAGTTCGCAAAGGATTACGATATTGACTATTATGTCAACCACCAGGTTATGCCGGCTGTGCTCAAGATACTGAAGGAGCTAGGGTATGATGAGTATGACTTGAAGGTTGGCGGAAAGCAGCACAGTCTGGATAGCTTTTTTTAGAACATTCCATAAATATGAACAATATCCATGATAGAGTATTGCGTGATCGTATGGCCGCTAAACATGGCATGATAACTAAAGAGGATGAAGAAAGAGTTAAGGCTGAATCACCAAAAACAGCCCCAAAACCAACGAGAGTCATGCCGACAACAGTAAAAAAAGAGCCTGAACCCAAAAGCATACTCGCAGATATAGGAAAAAGGATAATAGCACAGCTAAATAATATCGACGAGGTATGGAAAACAGGCACAAAGTCCAAAAGTGCCAATATAGCCGCCATAGTAGCTGGAGAAGAGCGTGCCCATGCTCGGGCAAGTGTAAGCACCGTGGCGATGGAAGGCATTCCAAGAATCATACTCCCAACAGAAGTGCGAAAAGTAATGAAGCCAAGTGCAAGAGAGCAGGCAGTAACATATGGCGAGGTTTTGGACATGGCAATTGCCAATGGCCCAAAATCGCTCAAACTCGAGGTGGCTTAGATGGTTGATGTTTTCGAGAATGTCCCTGAACAGCTGAAAAAGAAGATAATTGCAGCATGGAGGGAAATGGACGAGGATGAGAAAACGCACTTCGTAAACCAGGTTGCCCTGGGCATGAGCATATGGGGCAGCGATGTTGAAGGCAATATGATGGTTGTAAAAGTGCTTGAGCTGATGGCTAATGACGGCAGCAGCAACCTTGTTGATTTTGGCCTTTATGTCAGCGGGCTTTTGGACCAGGACGGGCTTAACAGGGAAGAAAAAGTAAAGCGGGCTTCAGGAATAATCGAAAGATACAGGGAAAAGAATGCATTGCCCAGCGAGCCGCACAAGGACTTATTCTAAAAGGAAATTTCCATGATAACACTATGCGCCTTTTGTGCAACCGCACATAAGGGATTCGATACGGGCAATTGCCATATATGCAGAAACCAGCTCGAAAGCATTGATGAGTGGATTGAGAAGGGCATTGAATCGCTTGAAGGAAAGGAATTTTCGCTGTCTACAAAAATACCCTCGGAATGGCTGGTAAAGGAGGAGGAAGTTCTTGACTGCAAAATAGATAAGGCTGCAAGCATAAAGCAGGCCGTTAACAGGCACATAATAAGCATCATGGCAAAGAAGGGCAAAAAATACAATGCTGACGGCCATGTGAGGCTTGTTTTCGATTTTTTCCATGGCATAATACAAACCGAGCGCGAGCCATTGTTCTTTTTTGGCAGGTATAAGAAATATGCCTTATTGTCTCAGACAAGGTGGGTCTGCAGCACCTGTAACGGCAACGGATGCAGTGACTGCAAGAGCAAGGGCAAATTCTATGAGTCAATAGAAGAGCAGATAGGCGAAGTATTCAAGAAGCACATGAATGCCGAAAACTATTATATGCACTCCTCAGGCAGAGAAGATGTTGATGCGCTGAACACCGCAGGCAGGCCATTTGTTCTTGAGATAAAAAACCCTGAAAACGCAGATGTTGATATTGAAGCCGTGGTTGCAGAAATAAACAGCGCAGGCCTTGTAAAAGTAGAGGATATGAAAACAGCTTCCCGCAATTGTGTGGCACTGGTTACTGATTCGCATTTTGACAAGAGTTACGAAGCTGAGGTAACGTTTGATAGTTTGGATGAAGATGCACTTCGGAGGCTGGAAGGCAGCGTACCTTTGTGGCTTGACCAGCGCACTCCGAACAGGGTGGCGCATAGAAGGGCAGACCTAGTAAGAAAGCGCGCGGTGCTAAGCATAAAGATGCTTGAGCTTAATGGCAACAAGGCCAGGCTCGACATAACCGCAGAAGCAGGCACTTACATAAAGGAATTCATAAGCGGGGATGAGGGCAGGACTACGCCGAATATAAGCAGCTTGCTCGGAACAAAAGCAAAATGTGAGCGGCTCACCGTAACCCGCATATATGACGATTTTCTCAGGATGAATGGATTGTAGATAGAGAGGCAGGCAATGGAAAGGATTGATGAGGCGCTGGCTCACCTTAAAGAGATGCAGGGAAAGCTTAGGATAGAGGTTGAGCAGCAGCTTGCCAAAAGGCCTTTTGAAATAAAAAAGCTGGATAAAGTGCAGATAGATGGCAGAATAGCAGCTGTTGACAGCGGATTCCTGTCTGCAAGATTGCATGGGGTAGATTTAGCTATTGTAAAGGCAGCAGGAGTTGCTTTTGGTTATGATAGTGGAAAGCTGGCACAGGCAACATATTATCCATCCAAAAATCCACCTGATAGTTTTGAAATAGGCATTGGACTTGAAGAAAACGAGGCATTGGTTTTCAGGCAGTTGTTCAGGCTGGTTCAGGAAATAGGAACTGCCACCAACCTGATTAGCGAGCTTAAGCCTGAAATGCTCCTGATAGACGGCTCATTATTGCCGTTGCCAAGCGATAGGCCAGCAAAGGACAGTGTGCTTTATGCAGAATATGAAAAACTGATGAAGGCTTATGCAAACATGTATGAGGCTGCAGAAAAACATCGAACAGTGCTTATCGGAGTGATTAAGGATACTCGGGCAAAGAGATTTGTAAATAAACTTGAGCTAAAGGCTGCAATATCAGATAGCCTTTTTTTCCAGCACTATCTGAGGCATGGAGAGGCAGTAGGGCATCTTTCATACCAGGATAAGGCAGATGCACTTGCTGACAAGGTACTGGTTTCGTATATAAAATGCAATGAAGGCGATTTGCCATTGAGGATTGAATTTCTGGCAGGCACCGCTGAACAGACAGTGCTAAACAGGATTTATTCCCTTTGCATGCTAAGCGCACGCGCATATCCCCCGCCGCTCATTGAAGCAGATTTGCGCGCCATGATTCAGGCTGACGAGCTCGAAAGGCTGGAAAGGGCATTTCACCTGAATGTGCCTGAGCTGCACGCGTTAAGGAGAAATTCAAGACCGTTTAGATAAAGAAACACTTTTAAACACTTCTAATACTAAGATAATTATGCAAAGTGGCACACGGCCAGTAGGAAGAGAGGGCAAAAAGACCGTCAGGGTAGAGCCACTCAGGCAGATTATAAGGATGTTCAGAGGTAATGGCAATGGAAAGCCAGAACCAGATAAAGTGCTTGGATGTGTAATTGGAATAAGCGAACCGATACAGCAATTAAGAAAGCAGCTCGCCATGGCAGCCTATTTCCCCGGAACAACGCTTATAAGGGGCCAGACAGGAACTGGAAAGGACCTTGCAGCAATGGCCATACATTTGCTGAGTGACCGTTATGGAGAGGCATTTATCGAGGTGAACTGCGCTGCGATACCAGGGGACTTGGCAGAAAACGAATTTTTCGGCCATGTAAGAGGCGCTTTTACAGGAGCCACCACAGAGACCCAGGGATTGATAGCCATGGCAAATGGAGGCACACTTTTTCTCGACGAAATAGGCGACCTGCCAATCCACATGCAGGCAAAGCTGCTTAGGGCAATAGAAACAGGTGAAGTGCGAAGGCTGGGCTCAAGGGAGATCGAAAATGTTGATGTCAGGCTTCTTGCTGCCACCAACAAGGACCTGGAAGCGGCAATGAAAACAGGGCAGTTCCGCGAGGATTTATACTACAGGATAGCACAAATGGAAATAATAGTGCCAAGCCTCAGGCACAGGATTGAGGACATACCATTATTGGCCGAGCATTTTGTGCGAGAGATAGCTGAACGTATGGGCAGGGAGATTGATATTGGAAAGGAGGCTTTCGAAGCTCTTAAGATGCTTAGGCTAGGAGGCAACGTGCGTGAGCTCAGGAACCTTGTTGAAAGGGTGGCAGTCAGGGCGAGTATGGAAAATAGGACTCTTGAATACGCTGATTTCGAGCCGCTTGCCAGGGAGATGGCGGGAAGGATAACAGTAAGTGCAGAGAGAGCTGATGAGCCAGGTAGCACAGGAACATCAAGAGTCAAAACTATGGCTGGGCTGAAGGGATTAGATGATGTGGGGCGCAGAGCAGTAATAGTAGCAGCATTGGAAGAGGCAGGTGGAAACCAGACTAAAGCTGCCGGACTATTGCAAATAAGCAAAACGAGTATGCATCGCTTAATCCATGATTTAGGATTGCACATAGAGCAAAGCAGAATTGCAGCCAGGATCAGGAGGCTGCCAGGAATTGCAGGAGCAGCGGAGGCACGCAAGCTTACCAAAGAAGCATTAGTATCTGACCTGAAAGCGACTCATTGGTTTGGCGAGCAGCTAGGCACGCGAAGAAGGCTTTTAGGCGAAATAGCAGGAGCATATGGCATCATGCCTAAAGATTTGAAGAAATTTTGCACTAGAGAAGGCATAGATGTAGAGGGGTTAGATAATGAGAGGAGAAGGAATTTGATACTCGCTGCCTTTAAAGCCTCCCAAAGCCCAAAGGCTGCTGCCCGAAGATTAGGCCTAAGGAATGAGGAATACCTGAACCGTGAATGTACTAAGTTGGGCATATCTAGCCAAAATCAGCACTTGGACGGCACAGATAACTTAGGCACCGCAGAAGAATGATTATCTCAAAGCTAGCGATGCAGTGTCACGACTTCCCGGGCAACAGCAAATATGCCCAGGGCAAAAGAATGTACTTTTGCATCGTGAAGATGGGCACCAAAGCTTGCGTGCGAACCGAGCTTACCTGATTCATAACCATGACTGTGTAGAGTGCGCTCGAAGCCGGGAACGTTATCGCCAAGCAGTGTCTGATAGACAAACAGGTTGCGCTGCTCGCGCTCATTGAACTCGACAAGCACTGTTTGTGGCGATGCTTTGGTAAAAACATAGCCAGTTATGTCAGAAAAATTGCCTGTGATAGTCCCTGTAAGTGTCTTCTTGCTATCGTTGACTTTTGCAGCCAGCTCTTTCATAGGCTGCGAAATAAGGTCTCCTGGCTCAAACAGGCAGATGAAAGCGTGCTCCCCCTGCCTGGAAAATTTCCTTCCGGTTAAAACTGCCATAGGATAAATATTAAGTGGCGGGACCACTGATGCAACGTGTTTGCCGTTTTCCAATCCTGCCCGTACAGCATCGCCTGGAGGCAGCATGATAAGCTCAGCCGCTTTTGCACCATTGGCAAGAGAAAAGCCTCCTAAGCCTCCGATGACAGTGTAATTCTCACGCTGCAGATCGCTTATGCCACCTTCAAGGTCATACGTTTCGTCATCTTTAACAGGCGAAGGCAGTGTTTTGCGCTCCACGAATTTTTCAGAGCTACCGTATGCCAAAACCCTGTCAGAACATCCATGACCCTGATTGAAACGCGCAATCAGCTCTTTAGCTTCAACTAAGCGAGGATGTGCCATTTGGTCAAGCTCGGTGTGATGATCCTGGCTCTTATGAATAAGAGCAAGCACTGTTTTTTCAGCTTCCTTCCGTTCCTGTTCATCCGACAAAGAAAAAATTTTCATCTAATCAAAAACTCCTTTTCCGTTTATTATCAGCACTTTTGTTTTTCCCTTTGATTCTACGAGCTTCTTGAAGTTTTCCTGTGCGAGTTTTTGCGCATTAACATCACCTGCAGGTATTACGTGCATTGGGCAGGCGCAATGGCCTGGACTGCAGCTGCAGCCTGTGATGCATCCATTGTGTAAGTCCCGCCAACAGGCAGGAAACTTATGTCTACGGAGCCGTTAAGCTGCGCCATTTCTTCAATATGGTCAGTGTCGCCCGCGTGATAGATTTTTTGGCCATTGGCTTCAAGCACATAGCCAACCCACTTATTTTCCCTAGGATGGAATTCCATCCGCCCAGGCAGGTTATTGTAGGCAGGAACAGTCTTTATTTTTATGCCCTTGAGCTCTAGTTGTTGGTCAGGCTCAACCAGCCGTATGTCCTCTTTGGCCGCTACATCGTGAAGTTTTTCACAGCCATGCGGAACGCATACGATGCAGCCTTTCAGGTAAACTTTTTTTATGCTTTCCAGGTCAAAATGGTCGAAATGAGGATGAGTAATCAGAATCAGGTCGGCCTTATCAGGAGCTTTCAGCTGGAACGGATCTATGTAGATCTTTATCGCACCTGCAACAATGCGCAATGTCGCCTGTGCACCGAGGTTTATGTTTTCCATAATTGTACCTCATAAAAGTTTCATCCTGCCGAAGATTTTATCCAGGATAATGCTGTCCCAGGGCAGCGTAGCAAAACAGGTTACAGTGCCAGGGTCAATCTGAGTGTGCCCTGCATCGTGGATAACCTCTCCGCAAGGTATGCCAGCCTTTTTTGCAAGCTCGAAATACTCAAATAAGTCGGCCTCATTCTGAACCTTGAGAACGACTTTTTGCATGCCGCTGCGCTCCCAGTCAGAGGCTTTTTCCTTATACTCTTTGTTTGCAAGAGCCTTTTTGTAAGCAGATACAACGGCGTGGGCACACTGAGCAGCTATTTTGCCCTTGCCCATATCCAAATCAGAGCGCATGAGAATTATTTGTTTGTACATAAAAAGGATTAGAAACAAAAAAAAGAAAAAGAAGCAGGTAAGTGAAAAACAGGTATACTAACAACAACCTGAGCTTTTCGGACCACATGCGCAACTAGATGAGCCGCAGCAGCTGTCTGCAGACTTACCTGAACCACATGCGCAATCTTTATCCTTCTTTTCGTTTTTAGCTTTCTTCATAACATCACCAGCTTTGAGAATAATGGAAAGATAGATTTTTTAAGTAAAACTAGAGCTAGGAAAGTGTAACAAGCAGTCTATCCCCGTCCTTTTTCTTCAGCTTCTGCTTAACTGAAACAGGTGCGACAAGCTCCACCACGTCTTTGCCGTGGTGAGTCCTTATAGGCTGAATTATCGCCCCATCCAGTTTAGTAGAAGAGCCAATTATGCAGCGATAGGCGTAGAGGCCACCAAGATGCCGGCCTTTCCATTCAAAGCCAGGTATAAACAATGCCTGCTCCTTTGGTGGCAAATCAGGCGGAGAATCAAGTTTCAGATTCAAGGTTCCCGGAAACGGTGCGAAGCCCAGGGCCTTCTTAAGCGTATTTTTATACCCTGGCAAGGACAGATAATAAGCACCCTCCTTCAAGCCGCTTGTTATGGAGCCGTTGAACTTCAGGGACGAGGAACGTTCGAACCCTGATTTTAAATCGATGTATAGCTGCCTGATTTCACCCACAGCAGCAGGAGTAAGGGCTATCTTGCCCCCCGAGCGGGATAACTTCCCGGAAGCTTCAAGCTCTATAATCCTGCGTGAAGCATTTTGCTGGGACATGGAAGCCAAGCGGCCGATTTTAGGAGTCGAGAGGGAGACTGCCTTGCTGCCAGCACCGTACTTGAACAGCAATAATAGTATCTTGTCCATTCACTTACCCTTTTTTGCGCGCAATAGCCGCATATGGTTTATCCGCTTTTCCAGAAGTTGCCGAGTGCCGATATCAGTTCTGTGGCGCAGCACACCCTTAACAGCCAGGCAACCCGCTTCAGCATTCTGCTCAGCTTTATCGAGTGTATCTGCAACACCCAAAATCCCTACAGCACGAGATTTCGTTGTGTAAATGATGCCATCCTTCTCATAAACAGCTGCCAGATAAGCCTTAGCGCTTAATGAATGAAGCTTTGCATCATCGATTGACAACGGCCTATCAGCCTGGGGCGAATCAGGATAGCCATCCGGAACCAGATATTTTAGCACGGTGCAATCATTGCGGAATTTCACGAGTTTTAGCCCGCCTGCTGCCATGCTAAAGAAAATTTTACTTAGAGAGCCTTCAAATAACGCAAGCACGTTCATTGATTCAGGGTCTGCAAAGCGCGCATTGAATTCAACAACTTTTATGCCAGAGGCAGTTGCCATGAACTGGCCATAGAGTATCCCTGTAAATGGAGATCCTTCTTTTGCCATCGCGTCAATAGTTTTTTGCAAGATTATTTTTGCATCATCGATATCTTTCTGCTCTAAGAATGGGAGCAGCTCGCCGGTGCTATATGACCCCATGCCTCCGGTATTAGGCCCCTTATCTTCATTGAAAGCGCGCTTGTGGTCCTGGACAGGAGGCATGGCTGAGACATGCATGCCGTCAGAAAATGCCTGGAGGCTGAATTCCTCGCCATCAAGCTTTTCTTCTATAAGCACTACACCGTCCTTGGAAAGGACTTCCCGCACATATTCCATACCGTCTTCAATTTTTGTGAAATGGTCTCCGCTAACCTTGACCCCCTTGCCCCCGGTGAGGCCTATGGGCTTTATTGCAACAAGGCCGAATTTTTTTATTGCAGTTAATGCAGCTTCTTCAGTATTTACAAGCTTATATCCTGCCTGCCCAGGTATGCCGTGCTTTTGCATAAGGCTACGCATGAAGCCCTTGTCCCATTCTATCCGTGCAGCAGCTTTTGACGGTGAGGCTACAGGCATGTGCTTGGCGAGTACGTCGGTTATTCCTGCCGCCAAAAGCGCATCAGGACTTACGAATCCAAGGTCAAACTTTTCGCCTGATGAGACAATACACCCTTCGACGTCCGAACAGCTCGAAGTGTCGCATAGCCAAAATCTTTTTGCCAGTGTCGCAATAGCAGGGTTTTTCTTGCCCATTATTGCATAGACTTCGGAATCCTTAGCAAGCTGCTCCACGATAGCATGTTCCCTTGCAGCATCCCCGATTAAAAGTATTTTTTTCATATTTCCACCCAGTGAATTTCAGAAAACTAAGACCTACCAAGCAGCTTATCCAGCCATGACTGCTGCATAGGTTTTTGAATCAGAAACGCCTGCTCAGCCTCGTATTTTTTCAGCATCAGAAACTCCGGCTGCTTTTTGGCTTTCATCTGCTGCGCCTCCTTATGTAGCCATCGCTGATAAGCAGTTCGATGCCTTCTTCAACCCGCTTCGTAGTGATTCCGTGGGTCTTAGAAAATTCAGAGGCGTTTAGCAGCCCACCGTGCACTTTTATCCAGCTCGACCGCTCCTGCTTCAATGCCTCATCACTAAGGCCTTCCAGCATTGCCACACGCTTCTGCAGCTCATCGCGCCTGCGCTCACATTCCAGAAGCAGGCGGGCATTTTCCTCGCTTGATCGTACAAGGTCCGAGTATTTGGCTGACAGGTCTGCATGCTTTGCCTTAAGCTCATCAAGTTCAGTCGCAAGCTCCATGGCATCCTTGCCAAGATGCTCTGAAACGTCGTTCATGAAAGAGTGCAGCTTGCTGAAGATATCCGAGTAATCGATCGACTGGTAATATGGCTCGCACAATGCCAGAACGTGCATGAATACTGAAAATGCAGAGATGAATTTAGTCCCTTTGCTTCTCGAATCACCAGGCTCATAGCGCAGAGATATAGCGTCTTTTGTAAAAATAATTTCGTAGCCAGCTGCAGCCCCTTCAGCATCAGCGGATTTTTTTATTGCCAATTTGTTTCGTGAGTAGCTGATGCTCGTGAAGCCAGCATTTTTCAACAGTGGCAAAAGGTCTGATAGGTTTTTTTTCAGTTTTGCCTTTAATTCGATAGTTTCCATGTTATCCCTCCAGGCTCACATTGACCATCCCTTTTGTGGCCTTGCGCATCTTGACCAGGGAGAATATGTGTATCAGGTTTTTCTCATCAACGCCCAGCTGCCGCAGGAATGATAGTATGCTCGGCTTCGAATATCCGAACTTTTCAAAAAGTGATACAAGCTCCTCGGCATTGACATTGCCATCGCTCTTCTCAAATTCCAGCTTCATGATATTTACCTGGCTTTCGGTCAGGCCGAGCTCATAAAGCATCTTCACAAACTGCTCGCGTTCGATTTCAACATGCATAGCACCACATCTTATATTGAATAGGAAAAGCGGCTCCTCGCCGTCAATGCGGTTGAGCAGGAACGTAGTCGTTTTGCCCTGCCTCTCTGCAAAAATCATGTTAAGTGCAGCAGCACCAACGCCGAATGTTGAGAGTTCGCCGTCAATGCATTTGCCGTAACCGATTGATTCACGCACATACTCCCTTGAGTATAAGCCGCAGTATGAACATTGTACCGATATTGCTGAAGATAGTCTTGTGCATATCTGTCGGATTCTGGGTTGCAAGAACCAATGAAAAGTTGTATTTTCGCCCCTCACGTACGATGGTCAGCACATCGCTGCGCTCATCATTGGCTATTTTCCAGGCTTCATCGAGCACCACGAAAAGCTTGATGCCCTTTTCCTCGCTGATGCCTTCCTTGCGCATGATTTCCTTTATGTATTGAAGAATTGTAAGTCCGGCAAGGCTTCTGATTTCCTCTGTGGGCAATTCATGCAAGTCAATGCAGACAAGGCCAGCATTGGTAAGCTTTTTCAGGCTGATGCTGCTTTTGCCTGCAAAGAAATCACTGCCTTCAACTGCGAATCTCCGGAGCAGGCGTGCTGCGCTGTTCTTCTTTTTTTGCTTCAATATTTTGAGCCCGTCACCAACCGTATTGTCTTTTTTCCTCCTGTCATTGACGCCCTCCAATTCCTCGTCTCTCCCACCGCCCACACCCGCACCG
>CAZBWC010000023.1:892-12690 GCA_964495395.1 Microcaldota archaeon | reverse complement strand
ATAGATAATGCAAACAAGGCAAGCGGCCTTAGTACGGTTCAGATAGATGTTGAAAATGCCGAGCGATTCGGTGTTCAGTATGTTGATAGCGACGGCCAGAAAAAGCACGGGCCGATATTGCATGCATCAATTCCAGGAGCTGTTGAGCGGGTCGTGTATGCGCTGTTGGAAAGAGAAGCAATGAAGATGAAACAGGGCAAGAAAGCAATGTTTCCAGTGTGGCTCAGCCCCACTCAATTAAGGTTAATACCAGTTGGCGAGCAGCAGAATGACTACTGCCAGGAACTGCTTGATAAATTGCACAGCAAGCAAGTACGCGTTGACCTTGATGAGCGTTCAGAAAGCCTAGGTAAGAGAATCCGCGAAGCTGAAAAGGAATGGGTACCGTTCTATGCAGTTGTAGGCGAGAAGGAAATGCAGTCAGGCAAGCTTTCAGTAACCGTACGCGCAAGCGGTGAAAAGAAAGAGCTTGGGCTTGATGAACTGACAGCGCTTATAGAGCAGGCAAACTCAGGAAAATCGTTTGAAAGGCTCAGCATGTCGCAACAGCTTAGCAAAAGGCCGATCATGTAATAATTTAACATATCGGTCGTTCTATCGTAAAACTTTCAGTTTCACCACTGAACTTTTCCTCTGAGATATTGCCTCCTGAAACGATGCAAACGCTTGTGCCATAGGGCAATGGATTATACGCTCCGGGATAAAGGCTTTCGCCATGGGAACCGTGATTGCATTCTTCATACCAGTCAGCATACGCAGCTGCAAAAGCCGCTGCACCTGCACCTTCTACAATATGCCCAGTACGCACATAGATATCGTGCATGGCTTTTCTAATTGAATCATCAGTAGGGAGAGAAAAACGGTGCACGAACTCCATTACATAAGGAAATGTTATTGGGTCTTGAGTAAGGTTCACGCATAAAGGCTCTGCAACAGAAGAAGCTTGCGTTACACCAACTATTCTGCCGCTGTCAACCGAGCTCTTCATCGCATGCATAACGGCAGGCTGAACCCCGATTATTTCAACTCCAGGTTTGAACTCTTGTAGCACTATTGCAATGCCAGAGAGCAAACCGCCGCCGCCCACAGGAATGTAAACCCTTTTCAAATCAACTATAGATGCAAGCTCCAACCCTATAGTGCCCTGGCCTGCAATAACCAGTGGATCGTTATAAGGATGGATGAATGGCAATGCCTTTTTGCGTGCAAATTCAGCAGCAATCTGCTCAGTATCTGAAAAGCTTGAACCGTCCACTATTACTTCGCCCACGAGCTTGCGCATTTTTTCCTTCTTTTCACTAGGTGCATTTTCAGGCATGAAACATGTTGATTTTTTTCCAAGCTTTCTGGCAACAACACCAACCGCAAACCCGTGGCTGCCTATTGCCGCAGTAACTACGTGCGATGCAGGTTCACCTATTAGGCGATTGGCTGCGCCCCTGAGCTTGAATGCGTGCGCACCAAAATGAACGTTTTCAAGTTTCAGCGAGAGCATTTTATACGGTTGGGGCGTGCGTCGCCTTTCAAAATAATCAACGCACGGAGTGTAGCTTACAAAATGGCGGATTCTGCTTTGGGCTTCTCGAACATCTATCCAGGTGATTCTTTTTTGCATATTAATTACCTCCCATTTCTGCCTTGAAGGATACAGAATCTTTGATTTCACCATCAGAACCAACCAGCCATGTAACCACGTTCAGCTGAAGCGGATAGCCTGAGCTGATTGCACCTTCTACAGGCCCAAATGCACACGCCTTATCTGCAATTTCACCAGGCCCAGGTTCAGGTTTTTCTTCCATGGTATAAAATCCTATCTGCTGAGCATAACCAATAGAGGCAAGACTACGGTAGAACCTCCCCATGATGGTAACGCACATAGGCACTGGAAAACCAGTATGACCATTCATCTTTACGCGGATGCGAGAATCCCTAGCGGCATTTTTGCTTGCTGAATTACGCAGGTTTGATTCGAAAGCGATCTGAAGTAAACCAAACCGATAAAGGAGTTGAGGTAAGCCGCGCACTACAGAAACAGGCTCAAGTAGACCTGTAGACAGGTGTTCTGCATCAGAGTTTGAGCATAAGCCATATTCCTTAAGGATTGAAACGTAAACTACCGGGAGTGCCAACTTGAGTGTTTTCTTGGGCCTTTCTTCCGGTGGCAAGGCAAGGTCATTTACCATTATACCAAGAGAGGTGTTTATGCCCTCTGCGAGACATTCTTTGTGCAGGCTGACAGCCATGCGGAATGAATGTATTTCGGCGGGGGTAGGGCCTTTGTCAATGCGAAACGACCCTCCAGATATGAATGAACGGGGGTTGACTAATATTTTAACATCAGTGGTCACTTTCATGTATTTCTTAACACATTTTATATATTTAAAATCTTTTAGCAGATTTTTTGCATTTTAGAAATATTTATTAATATTTATGCCAAATAATTAGAAATATGAATGAAAATGTCAAAATAGACATTAAAGACCGCAAAATACTTAGAGAGCTTGACATGGACGCTCGAATGCCCATAAACAAACTTTCAAAGAGAGTCGGATTATCCAGGCAGGTAGTGCAATACAGGATAGATAGAATGAAAATGAGTGGTCTAATATCAGGCGCAATAACTGTTTTTGATTCCGTAGTTGTTGGAGAAAGGTGGTTCAGGGTAATACTCAGGCTTCAAAAAATAACAAAAGAAGAGAAACTAAAATTTATAGCGTACTTGATAAATCACCCCAACGCATTGTGGATCGGAGAGGTAGGCGGCAATTGGGATTTTGTACTGAATTTCGTAGCAGCAGATCAGTTTGTGTTCAACAACCTGTTTGAAAAACTTCTTGAACAGTGGGGTGGATTTATACAAAATTATGAGGTAATTGTATATATCAACGTAAGAGATCAGGCAAGAAGCTATTTGTTGCAGCAATATGAAACAAAAACAGATGAGATGTTCCACGAGATGAGATACAAACCAGAAATAAAACTGGATGAACTTGATAAGAAAATAATTTCTTTTATTTCAAAAAATGCATGGCTTTCAAATTCTGAAATAGCCACAAAGCTCGGAGTAAGCTATAAGACGGTGCAGAACAGGATTAGGGATATGGAAAAAAACAGGCTCATTCTTGGATACAAATTGCTAATAAGGCCACGAATGCTCGGTTATGAGGCTCATATGCTATTTTTGGGGATACATTCCTACAAACCCCAGGTAGAAAAAGAGCTGTACGGATTTTTGAAACAAAGCAAAGTCACATATCTGGTAAAGCAACTTGGCAGATGGAGATTCGGAATGGAAGTTGAAGTCTCCTCAAATAAAGAGTTCCAGGATTTCCTCGTTGAACTGAGAAACAGGTTTGGCGACATTATTTCTAGCTACGAAACTTTTCCGATATTCTATGACCACAGGATAAATTATTTTCCTGAAGGCTGCTTAAGGCAATAGGCAGGCAGAAGATGCAAGGTTATTGTGCCGTCCATCCACCATCTATGACAAGGTAGGTGCCAGTCACATAGCGTGCTTCATCGCTTGCCAAATACAATGCCCCTGCGCCGATGTCTTTGGGCTCACCAGCAAATTTTAAGGGTATTCCGGCTAAAAAGGCCTCTTTGGTTGCCTTGTCTTTCATCATCGGCTCAGTCATATGAGTAAGAATAAGGCCTGGACAGATGACATTGACGCGTATTTTTTGCGGCGCCAGCTCAATTGCAGCAGACCTGGAAAAGGCCACGATGCTGCCCTTGGAAGCACAGTAAGTAGTAAGCATAGAATAGCCCATCAATGCAGCAATAGAAGCAATGTTGATTATGCTGCCGCCTTTACCCTGTTTTTTCATCTGTTTTACAGCATATTTAGTACCGTAGAATACACCTTTCTGATTTATGTCAGTCAACCAATCCCATTCTTTTTCAGTTACCTCGTCAACAGGCTTTTGCAAAAGCACTCCTGCATTATTCACGAAAATATCAAGTTTGCCGAATTTTTTTACTGCTTGTACAACTAGATTTTCAACATCTTTTTCCTTTGAAACATCGCATGCAACAGCGAGTGTTTTTGCACCGAATTTTTCAAGTGACTTTGCAGCTATATCGCACTGGCCTTTATCAGGGCAGGTAACTACGATATTTGCACCAGCTGCTGCAAATGCCTCTGCAATACCATAGCCAATACCTCTTTCCGAACCTGTTATGACAGCTGTTTTACCCTTTAGTGAGAACATTCGACCACCGTTTAGCTATCAACAGCGTGCATTATAATTTTTCCTATGATTGGCAATTCAGGAAAAAAAGAAGCTTAGTCCAATAAGGACAAACAAAACAGCTGACAGATAGTGAATCGGAACTGCGTATTTCTCTGCACTAAGCATTTTAGCCAGGTAAATTGCACTTGCAGACAGTATGGCAAATGCGCATATGGTGCCAACAAAAACAAGCAACGAGTTGTAGACTGTTGCAAGCGAAGCAACTGCAAGCTGGGATTTGTCGCCCATTTCAGACATTAGAATCAGTGTGAATACTGAGATAAGAGATAAGTTTGCAGGCTGTTGCTTATCGTTATCATGTGTCTTGAAAAGCATTGGAAGGAACATTGAAATCCCAAGACCAATGAAAAGCAAGCCGGCGGCCAGTCGAATATAATACATGGGAATTAGGGCTGTAACAAACGAACCCAGTAGTATTGCCAAGGCTGAAGAAAGCGCCAATGCCCCCATCGCAGCAACAAACAGTGAATAATGGTTTTTTGTTTTCGAAGACAGTGAAAGCAAAATCAGCTGGGTTTTATCCCCGAATTCCGCAAGCATGATTCCGAAAAATGGCACAAAAAAATCTTCGAGCATGCAGAATCATCATGAAAGGGTCTTTGAAATTTCCTCAAGCCTATTGAAGAAAATATCCAGCTCACCGAGCGTATTGTATAGGTAGAGTGATGCACGAACTGCTCCGTTGCCTGCTCCGATAAAAGTCATGGCAGGCTCTGCGCAGAAAACACCTGAGCGAGTGCATATTTTAGACATGCTATCAAGCATCATGGTAACCTGATGGGCAGGAAGGTTGCCCAGATTAAATGCCATTATTGCAGATTTTTTATCTTTGAAATCCCCGTACAGTTTTAATGAGGTAATTTCAGCAGAGCGCTTCTGCATTTCATCAATAAGCCTGTGCTCGTGTTTTGCGATGTTTGCCATGCCAACTTTGGAAAGATAATCGACAGCAGCAGCAAGACCTATTGCTCCAGCATAATGCTGTATTCCTGCCTCGAACCGCTTTTGGGTAGTGAGGTATTTGATATTTTCAAGCGTCACTGTTTCGACAGTTCCGCCACCGATTATAAATGGCTCAAGCATGCCAAATGCCCTCTCAGACATAGCAAGACCACCTATCCCGGTAGGGCCGAGCATTTTATGCCCTGAAAAAGCAAGAAAATCAAAACCTGATTTTTTCATGCTGATTTCTGAATGTGGAACTGCTTGTGCCCCATCCACCATGATCAGTGCACCTTTGTCGCGGGCAAGCTTCACAATTCGGTCAAGCGGAGGCGATGTGCCTATCGTGTTATTCACCCCGTGGACCACAATGAGGCCAGTAGCATCAGTTATTGCAGCTTCCCATTCAGCAATTGAGGAAATGTTTTTTACGACTTTTACGCTGTTCCCGTATTTACTTTTGAATGGCAGATATGCAGAATGATGCTCCATTATAGTAGTAACGATTTCAGTTTTGCCTTTTGGCAGTTGCAAGGAGGAGGCAACAAGGTTTAGCGATTCAGTAGTATTTCTGGTGAATACAAGATGGTGTTCATCAGTGCCAACAAATTTTGCAATTTTCTGGCGTGCAAGCTCGAATTCCTGGTCTGTCCTTTTTGCAATGTGATGAGCGCTTCTGCCAGCACATCCCGAATAGCCTGAATAATACCCCGCAATCGCATCTATTACTGATTGAGGTTTTAGCGTAGTACAGGCGTTGTCAAAATATATTGGCTTTTCCGGCTTTTGCAGCATTGGAAAATCCTTTCTTATCTTTTCTATATCCATCAGTTGTTCAGCTCCTGCTCAACGGCATCCCTGAGTGCAGAATATTCAACGTTTCCGACAAAGCTTTTGTTGCCTATGAAAAAGGTTGGCGTGCCGTAAATTCCTATGGAATGCCCTTCAGTATAGGTAACGTTTATGTCTGCAATATGGGCATTGGAATCAACGCATGAATCGAATTCCTGCAAGTCAGCAACCATGCCGCGAGCCAGATTTTTCAGCACAGGTATGCCGCTATCATGAACTTCCTTCTGGTTGGCAAACAAGGCATCCTTATACTCCCAGAACTTGCCCTGGTCAGCAGCGCATTCAGCAGCATTAGCAGCTTCCCACGAATATGGATGCTTGTCTATTGGAATCAGCTTGAAAACAAAAAGAACGCGGCCTTTATATTCCTCAAGAAGCGTTTTGACTGTGCTTTCGGCTGCCTTGGTATAGCCACAGGAAAAACAACCGTATTCAATTATCACTGTACTGGAATTTTCATTGCCCTTTTGCTGGCCTGCCAAGG
The DNA here is from genome assembly GCA_964495395.1 of Microcaldota archaeon. GTDB lineage: Archaea > Micrarchaeota > Micrarchaeia > Anstonellales > Bilamarchaeaceae > DATDYG01. Next base: position 6,153 of record CAZBWC010000023.1, on the reverse strand, counting down.
TGGGCGGATATTGCAGGCTAGTGGCATCACCTGAACGGGAAAAACCGTTTTCGCCAGTAGCCTCTGGATCGAAAACACAGAAGCCTGTTGAGTTCGGACCGTTGCAGTTGCCATATGCAACATAATTGTAAACGCTTACCGCTGAATAGACAAAGCTTGCGAACATGAGTATTGTGAATATCCATGATAGGGGTGCAAAGTTTCTGTTGGTGAATCCGGCAAGAGGCTTGTTGATGCCCATAAGCTTGCCGACTATTTCGGATTGCATCCTTAGGTCGAGGTCGCTGTCGCACTTCCTTAGAGTGGCTTTCTTTATGACGCAGCTGAAAGCCTCTTTAGCATAAGCACGGTATTTCGCAGAGAATATTCCAAGTATACTGAATACGCCTAATGCGATGAAACAGAGAACCATAATTTTAACTTAGCCAGAGTGTTATTTAAATATATTGGAAAACTTAGGAAAAAACCGAAAAAAGCCTAAAGGAAAAATAAATGAAAAAGAAGCCGAAAGAAAAGGGAAATGAGAAAAAAGAAAGATAAAAAAAGAAAAAATCAGGCAAACGTGATTAGGCAAGCACGTATTTCTGTTCAATATTCAGGAACTCGGCCAAACGCCAGTCAGTTGCCTTGTCGATTGCGTTAACAACGTTGGTAAGTACAACGTAGCTTCCTGCTATACCTAAAGTGAACAACGACCTCTCGAAGATCACTACAGGGATAAGCAACGCCCATCCTGCAGCAGTCATAGGCACTGTCCATGCCCATATCGCACCACCCACTGCATGTGCAGTAAAGGTTGAACCAAGGCTCCTGAAAACCAGATTGTCAGGAAGGAACTTCACAATAAGAGGAATTGTCCAGAAAAGGGCGAAATACCACGCCTCGCGGCCAACAGGATTCAGCCAGAATGCAGCAATTGCAAGCACAGGAATGGCTATGCTGAGCTTGTCGTTCATTCCGAGCTTCTTGTGCTGACTGAAATAGTACACTGCAAACAGCATAGGAAACAGCCTCGCTATGTTTAGCAGGTCGAACTGCTTGCCAACAAGCACAAAGCTTACGAGCTGGGCAACTGCAACTGCCAATATGCCGTACATGCCTATGAAGCCGCCCGCAACCGGACCGAAAAACTGGAACAGCGTAAAGAACTGGTTATCAGCGCCTACCAGCGCAGAGAAATTTATCCCCATGCCAACCAGCGCCAGAATAGTAAACAGCGCCGTAAAAATCATACCTTTCTTAGAAAACAAATTTTTCATCCAAACCCCCCGATTTTGAACTTTAATTATTCACTTCTGAACATTTGAATATTAGAATGGAATAGGCATCAGCAACGCGAATTCCTTAAGGAAGCCCGCCACTGTCTTGCTGTACCATTTGTTCCGTTTCTCTATAGTATCAAGAAGGTTCTTGAACGACTCCTTTTCGCCCGAACCCATCTTGCTGTCAGTTATTTTCTTGTGCTCCTTACCATCTATAACCGTAAGCTCTTCCTGCTTACCAATCTGCTTTTTAGCCTGTTCATACCATGGCGGCAGGGTAGAGCGCTTTTTTCTTATAGCCTTTATGAAATCAGTTGTGGTTAGCGCACGCTGCTTGACTTCCTTTTTCGCTTTTTCCTCTGCTTCAGCCTTGCTAAGCCCCTGGGTAATGTACTGCTGGGTCTTTTTCTGTATCGCAAAAAACGCCTCTTTCCAGGGGAACGTGGATGCCTCATCAACTATTGCCTTTAAATCGGCTGAGGCATACCCGTAAGTAGCAAGCGCCAAGCGAGTATACGGAATCATCTTTTCCAAAGGCCTTTTCTTGGCATGCAGCATGAGTATTGCCTTTCTCGAGACGAAATCCGGCTCGGGGATATATATGAGCTTGCTGAATCGGCCGCTTCGCCTCAATGCAGGGTCAACATCCCAGGGGGCGTTTGTTGCAGATATAGTAAGCACGTTCTGGTTATTGGCCTCGACACCGTCCATTTCGTAAAGCAGTTGGTTTACGGCCATCCGCATGAACTGCTGGCCTTGTCACGCCGGCCGCCGATTGCATCCACTTCATCGAAAAACAGCAGGCACGGAGTGTTAGTTCGCGCAAGCTCGAAAACCTTATGTATGTTCTTTTCGGTGTTGCCCACATACATGTCGAGCAAATCGGATAATTTAGCATTTATGAAGCCACAGTTTGCCTCGCCTGCAGCAGCCTTTATGATGAAAGTTTTACCGCAGCCTGGCGGACCGTACATCAGTATGCCTCCGCCTCCGAGCTTGCCATACTTGCGGGCAAGGTCAGGATTGATCATAGGATAGATGATTGCTTCGCGAATCTCCTCTTTCATTTTTTCCATTCCTGCTACGTCGCTGAATGTCATCTCAGGCTTCTGAAGCATTTTTATGTCGCCTTTTCCTTCTCCACCTTCGCCGCCGCCCTTGCCTTCCTGGTCCTTTTTAGCTTTTGCGCCCTTCAGATGCGTTTTTGCTTCAGTAAGCTCAGGATTAAGCTCCAGAGCCTTTTCGTAATCAGCTATGGCCTCAGTAAGGTTGCCCGCATACTCGAATGCAAGCCCCCTCAGGTGATAAGCCTCTGCAAAGTCGGCCTTCAGCTCGATGACCTTGGTGAAATCCTCAACAGCCTTTTCGTATTCTTCCAGGGATGCGTAGGATAGGCCACGATTATAGAATGCCTTCAGGTAATTGGGGTTTTGCTGAATTGCCTTGTCATAATCTTTGATGGCAGTCTGGAAATCCTGTTTCCGGTAATAGGCATCTCCGCGGTTATTGTATATTATAGGGTTCTGGGGGTCGAGCTCTGCGGATTTGGTGTAATCGTCAACGGATTTCTCAAAGTTCTTGAGCTGATAATAGCTTAAAGCACGGTTGAAATAGGCCTCTGAGAAAACAGGGTTCAGGAGTATTGCCATGTTATAGTTTTCGATTGCCTTTTCGTAATCATTCTTTTCGTAAGAATCATTGCCTGACTGATAGTAGGTCTTTGCATCAGTAGGATTGGACTTTTTGGCGAATGACGGCATATCGTCTGACGAATCGCTTTTTGATTTGCCCTTTGTCATATGTTTTTATCCACCATATAAACTTTTATAATTAACGAGGCTGAGCGGAAAAATGCAAGCACAGAGAACACTAGGCTGAGTGTTATTAAAAACCTGCTGCCTGAAGCCAGGTGCAGTATGAACGCAAGCACAGGAAATGCCCATGAAGTGCCAAGCTCTCTCCAGAAATTCGCCTTAAGTAACTGGAGCCTATCCGCAGGATCGTATTTGACAAGATAAACGCCTGCAGCCTCTGACAAAGACATGGCTACAATGCCTAATGTGACTATTGGGAGCAGCGAATCGGTAAATCCGAAGAAAAAAAGCAAGCCGCCTATTCCGGGCAGCAGGCTGACGAAAAACCTCACCACACCCAGGGCGATCATCCAATCATCTCAGAAATGCGAAGCAGCTGGTTGTATTTTGCAGTGCGCTCCCCGCGTGCAGAGGCACCTGTTTTGATATAGTCGGCATTGATGCCAACTGAGAAGTCAGCTATGAAAGAATCTTCGGTTTCGCCACTGCGGTGGCTTACGATGACCTTCCAGCCGGCTTTTTTGCATAATTCTGCCGCGTCAAGCGCTTCAGTCACCGTGCCTATCTGGTTTAGCTTAAGCAAAAGCACATTGCAGGATTTTTTTTCAATTGCCGCCCCTATGCGCTCAGGATTTGTAACTAGCAGATCGTCCCCAACGACATGCGTCTTGCCTTTTAGCGCTTCAGTCAACTGCGCAAAGCCCTCGAAATCCTCCTCTTCAAACGGATCTTCGATACTGGTTAGCCTGTATTGGCCAGCAAGGTTCACGTAATAGTCCAGAAGCACCTGTCTGCCCATACCCTTGCCATCCAGAGAATAGGTTTTTGTAATTGAATCGTAAAAAGAACTGGCCGCGCAGTCCATTGCAAGCGTGGTCGCATTGCCATAACCAGCTTCTTCAACAGCTTCCCAGATAACGTTAAGTGCATCCTCGGTTTTTTCAATAGGCGGGGCAAATCCGCCCTCGTCACCCACATTGCGTGCCGCCGGACCATAAAGGTTAACAAGGTTCTTGCCAAGCAGGTGATAGATTTCAGACGCCATTCTCAGCGTATCGCCAAATGTTCTGCCTTTGGGCATTATCATGAACTCCTGTATGCCCAGTTTACCGCCAGCGTGTTTGCCACCATTGAGGATATTGAACATAGGCTGGGGAAGTTTGCTTCCGCCAAGATAAGCAAAATACTGCTTACCGCCTTCGCAGGCAAAGCAGCGCGCAATTGCCATAGAGGTAGCAACAGTAGCATTTGCACCGAGTTTTAATTTGTTTGGCGTGCCGTCCAGCTTTATGAGCCGTGCGTCAGCATCTTTCTGGCCCTTGAGGTTTTTGCCTACGAGCGCTTTGGAGATTTTCTTATTGACATTCTCAACCGCATCAAGGACGCCTTTGCCCCCGTACCGCGAACCGCCATCCCTCAATTCATGCGCTTCATGTATGCCAGTGCTTGCGCCACTCGGTGCAACGCCCCTGCCAAAAACTGTTTCGCGTCCGGTGTTTTGCGTTTTAGGCTCGGCGCACACATCTACTTCAATAGTCGGATTTCCGCGTGAATCGAGAATTTCGCGGGCGTGAATAGATGTAATTTTCATGGTTTAACCTCTTTCAGGATATCTTCAGGCGGTAGTGTCACACGGTAAAACCAGCCATAATGGCAGTTAGAAGAATGAGATTTAATAAATTAAGCTTAGGCTGGCATTTAAAAAAAACCAGCAGAGCTAGAGCCCGCAAACCAAAAAGAATTCCAGGCGCTATTGATGCGCCATAACGGGCAATTGATGAGCAGGGCTATGTTCCATCCATAACAGGTGCCTGTTCCAATGAGCCTTTCCAATGTCCAAGGGGACAAAGCCAACCATAGTGCATGGTTATCGCCATAGGTATCGCGCATGTGGGTCAGACGGATCGTGATCAGGAGGGGCTATTTCTGATGGAGGCATAATTTGAGCCCCATAGGGCATGCCAGTCGTGGCACTTGTATGATAAAGGCCACTTCTAGCAGGGAAATCAGCCTGAACAGTAACAGTATGAGGATGGACAACTACGATAGCGCCTCGTTCTCTGGACTCCAGCCCATACTGGCCAGGGTCAGAGATCAGTACCGCATTAGGTACTCCCCTGAATTCCTGGGGTACAACAAAAACAAGCCTTACCACAGGCATATCGATAGATGGATCATCCGGCAG
>CAZBWC010000023.1:0-882 GCA_964495395.1 Microcaldota archaeon | reverse complement strand
CATCTGGAATATGTCTTTTGCCATTTGGCTTGCGGGCAGCAGCAGTTGGAAGAACACGCTCAACGACATCGCCAAACGGTGTGCCGTTGGCAGTATAGGCAAATACTGTGCCAGACCAGCAATCATAAACACCTCTTTCAGAATCAGGATTAATTACCCCGGGTGAATCGGTATGTCCTGCTAGTTCCCGATATGATGCAAGGCGCCTGCCTTCTGCAGCAGCCTGCTGAGCGCCGTTTACTACAGACATGCTGCCAAGCACGCGCAAACCTGCTTCAGCCACTGTACGGAATGCCCTCTGAGTATGTAAGGCCAAAACGCTTTCCCTTCTGGCGTCAAACGACATGGCTCTTGATTCCCTGGGCCTTGCTTCGTGAGTACTTAATGTAGCTGCCTGCATCTTACCACTCCCATGTGATAAATTAATTAGACACTATCTATCACATTACTGAAATATAAGCATAGAAAGGTTAATATAAATTCGTCACATATTCCAAACATGGTTTTTGAGTTCAAACTGCCAGACTTAGGGGAAGGCATACACGAAGGAGAAATCAAGAAATGGCTGGTCAAGGAAGGCGACAAGGTCGAGAACGATCAGCCGCTTGCCGAATTCGAAACTGATAAGGCAGTTGTTGAGATGCCTAGCCCGAAAGCAGGTGTTATACTCAAGCTATTTGGAAAAGAAGGCGACAAGGTCAATGTAGGGCAGATTTTGATAGTTATAGGCCAGGAAGGGGAAAAATACGAGGGTAGTCAGGAAACCATAAAACAGCTGCAGCCAGCAGCGATGCATATTGAACAACCGAAACAGGCGCAACAAATGCAGCAGGCACAGCAGCCAGTGCAATATAACCAACCAGCACAACAGGTACAAACATC
>CAZBWC010000022.1:3622-12701 GCA_964495395.1 Microcaldota archaeon | reverse complement strand
GGTGGAAATCATGGCATATACTTGCTTTCAAGCACAGGTAGCCTAGCTGCATTAAATTCAGTTTCTTCGGCTGCCTTATACGGTATCATCATAGATGGCAGCTCCACCAGCAACCTGACTTCAAATAACGTGAGTTCAAGCGGTGTTGCCAATATATTTATGGCTGCTGGTTCTAGCAATGTCTTATCTGGCAACATAGTTAATAGCGGTAGTGCATGGGGCTTTAGCATCCAGTCTTCTTCTGGAAATACTCTATCGTCAAATACGGCATATAGCAATGGGCTTGATGGTATTTTCCTGAATTCTAGCAATGGCAACACCCTGTCAAGCAATACAGCATACTCAAATACCAACGGCGCAGGCATCCGCCTGGACAGCAGCTCTAACAACAGTATGCCATCCAACATTCTTTATGGCAACGGGCTGTTTGGCATTTTTCTGGCTTCCGGAAGCTCGGACAATAACCTATCCTCAAATACTGTGCATAGCAATTCCCTTTCAGGCATCTATCTAAACACTAGTTCGATAAGCGGAAACAGAATTTTCTCAAATACCATTTACAACCATACGACTAATATGGCATCAGCAGTATTCCTTCAAGGCGTTAATTCTGTAAATCGCATATACAGCAACACTGTCATAGAGAACAACACCTATGGTATTTACCTTAACTTTTCCAATCTGACAAACCTTACAAGCAACACAGTTAACAGAAACTCATACGGGCTTTATACACAATCGTCAAACAACTATTCGTTTTCAGGCAACTTTTTCTGCAACAGCACTGTTTACGATGTTGTCAACCTGTCAAGCAGCTTCGGCACGCAGTCAGCAAATCATTGCGACTCGTTCTCTAATTGGCGCGAGCTCGCTGACCACCAGGCATGCACCTATTCATGCAGTGTTAACTGGCAAAGATTTTTCGGCAACCTTACTGGCGGGCTTTTGATAAAGGGCACGACTAACACACAACCAGTTTACTTGTGGTCCAACCCGAGCGCTGCAAATGTCTACCTTTATGATGTCGATTCAAGCGTCAATTTTGCGTCACTGCAGGCACTTGGAAGGAAAACTGACGGCACTGCTGCATCAAACGATTTTGCGGAGCTTGACTCGGCCCTGGGCACAAGCGGATTCTGGGATAATGTGACCTATTATTATTCTACTGGTGGCGGTACCACCCCTCAAGCGACTAGCTCATTCACAGTTTTCTCAATTGCCGTTTCGAATGTGCCAGTAAACATTTCCTACTGGAATTCGTCCTTCACAACAGGCATACTATGGGACACAAGCGATGACGGGGGAAACGGCGAGTATGACAACACCACCAAGGAGGACATTGTTTTCGTAGTAAAAGTAAATGTGAGCAAAGTGGACGTGCTGGATACTTACGACTACCTGGCAAAAGTGCCTTCAAAGCTGGCAACATACAAAGGTGCCACCAGCGAGGTAGGCTTCATGCTTGAAATGGACTGACTTTATGGACCCTTTAGCGCTGGCTTTTTTGGTAATTTTGCCTCTTTCTGCGGTTTTTGCCCTTCTTGGCATGGGCGGTTCTTCAATATACGTGCCATTATTCCTGTGGCTCGGAATACCTCTTGAGGTGGCCATACCTTACGGTCTTTTACTAAACGCTATAACCTCAGGCACTGCGCTTTTCATTTGTCGAAAAGCCGTTGACCTTAATTCTATATTGTGGATACTTGCTGGTTGTTTGGCTGGAGCTGTTTTCGGTGCTTGGCTCTCAACGATCCTCCCACATAATTTCATCTTAGCAACATTCTCAGCGATTCTTGTTTTCGGCGCTTACAGGATGCTCAGAAAAACCAAGCCTGAATACAAATTCCGAAGTTATGCGTCCAAGAGCAATGTACATGCCTCGCAAGCAATTTTCCGTACAGCCATTGGCGGGATTACCGGGGCCATAAGCGGTCTTCTGGGCATAGGGGGCGGCGTCTTTCTCGTGCCATCTTTAATCTCTTCAGGCGTTGCCCCTAAGAAAGCAGCGATGCTTTCCTATCCGATTGTTTTCTTCGCTTCAGCAGTTGGGCTTATAAGCCACCTCTCCTTTATTCAGAATTTTGATTATGATGTAGTCGCATTTGCGCTTCCAGCGGCATTTATCGGGGCGTTGATAGGTTCCTGGAAAATGGCCAATAGCAAAGCTGTCAGCGATGACCACATAAAAAAAGCCTTCGGCATTTTGCTTTTGGTATTTGCAGTGAAGCTGGCTATTGATGCCTTTGGCTGGGTATAAAGTACTGCCAAAAGTACCGAGTAGTTTGATTCCGTTTGTTTGGTGAATCTATAGTGCTTCGTTGACCTGCTCCAGCAGCTGGCTCGTTCCCTGTTTTTCTATTCCGAGCAACCTTGATGGGAGCAACACAGAGTCAGTTATCCCCTCGGCCTTAAGCTGCTCTGCAACCTCTGCACCGGTAGCTATTCCGTTTCCTGTCAAATATCTGCGCTTAAGTATCTCATGTGCAAGCGGTTCGCTTTCGCGAAGCCTTTCAAGAATGCCTTTTTTGTCCATGCGCTGTATTGCCTCCTGCCTGCGCCTAAGGTTACTAGCTATCCTGCCATCACCAGTAAGCGCATCTATTAGCAGCCCTTCCTGCAGTATGGCTATTCCGGTTTGAACAATTCCTGAAAGTTCCTCAGCAGCCATATGCCTTTTTCCGCTCATTACCCCTGCGGCTTCTTCTGCAGTAAGCATTGCACCGCCACTGAGCCCGAATCGCAGTTCTACAGCATCACATACTAATTCATTTTCGCGCCTAAGAAAATCGAATACAGAAGTTCCCTTCTGTATCATTAACAATACGCGCCTTAGCTGCTCCTGGTCACCATCACCGTTCCTTCCGAGTATCCCAAGCCTACTGTCAAGCGGAGGAAGTCCCTTCATCTCTGCGGGGCTGGCCGCTACAGGCTCAATCGGATGTGTCATTACAGGTTCTCCCAATGGTTCTGCGTGTGCCGTAGCATCAGGCTTCCTGCGGGGTGCAGGAACATGTGTAATCGAAGTTCCAGTGGTTTTTTTGTCTGTGACTAGCTGAATGTGCCTTCTCGGAATTAGTGCGTGCTTTCGCTCTGCTTCAAGCTCTGCAATCGCCTCATGTACTATCTCCTCAGCAGTCTCGGTTTTCTTATTTTTGCCCTTTTTGCCGAAATCTCGCAAGAAGAGCATTGATGCTTCAAATCGTTGGCGCATTGCAGAGGCGCTTATCTCCTGCTTTTTGGCCATTTCCGGCAAGCTATGAATCCGCTGATTTATTCCAAAGCGCATTTCAACAAGTGCAAGATGCTCTTCAGCAGCGGGCACTCCTTTTGCATTAGCTCGTACTTCAGCAATTTTTCCCCTCATCTTTCTCAGAGCCTGCTTATCTCCGCCTGCCAGTTCGTTAATATCCCATTTGTCCATCCCGCAAACTTTCTTGAAAAAGAGCACTTCCTCCAGGCTGTATCCTTTTGGCACATCTGTCTCTCCTGATATGTGCGGCCTGCCTTCGAAAGCATATGCGCCCATGAGCCCGTTTAATGAAACCAGCAGGCTGTTCGGGCCTCTGCAGCTGTCTGCGAGCTGCAAAATAGCCCCTATCCTGCCCGGATTTCTTCCAGCCTCTATGATTGCGTTGACCATTGCCCGCTTGGCATCATAAGCTTGATCTCTTTCACCGTATTTTTCCTGTATCAGGCGGCTCACTACCATGCATATCTTCTCACGCCATTTTCTCTGTGCCTGTTCAACCATCGGATGGCCAGAATAACTGACTCCTGCCTCCTTTAGCTCTGCATATGCCTTTACACGGAATTCTGCTAGCGAATCACTCTCTCGCAGAACCATGAGCGCTTCGTCCTCGCTGTTAAGCCATTCAGCCAGCGTTTCAACAATTCGTGATGCTTCCTTGTAATCATCTCCCGTAAAGCCTGGTTTGGACTTGAGAACATATACTATGCTGCCTTCAGGTGCAGCATCATTTTCCTTAGAGCCTACCTTTTGCATGCCCCTGAGATGAGCGTTCATAATGCCGCAAGCCCTGCAAATGCTGCCCAACGTGCCTGTTCTCAGAAGCTCCAATGCCCTGGTTTTTCCATAAACGCGCTCCACCTGCATGGCTGCGTCAAGCGCCTTTTTGATTCTTTTTTCATCGCTGCTGAGGTCAGGATTCTCTTCGGCAAGCCTCTTTGCCTCTGCCTTGAAATCAGCATGCGACATTGTAAATTCCCTTTTCCTGAGTCTTCGCAATGCTGTGCTTTGAGCAGTACCATTCTTTCCTTGTTGTCTATAAGCTCCTGAAGCTACCGTATTTATTTGGGCAACGCTGGTCTCAGATAGGGCTTTGAGCGCGCGCTCTTCTCCAAAAGTAGTTGCAATTATACGGGCATATTCTATAGCCAATTGCCTTTCCCAGTCGCTGCGTAACTTCGCGTTTTGCTGTGCTGCTGCAACAAGTTTGGCTTCTAATTCGCTTTTCGATTTTTTTGCATGCGGTTCCTCAAGAAGCTCAGCCTTTATACCTGGCCTGGTTTGCAATGGCTGTTGCGGAATACCCCTGTCCCTAACCGTTGTTACCATTACTGTTTCTGCCACAGCTTGAGTGTGTTTACTAAGTAATTAAAATGTATGCACCTATGCATTTTACGCTTCTATATCTTAGTGCCTTATACACTAATCCATGCAAGTAATGCGGATTACAGCCTAACCATGACAAACCCATACTTTCTTGGCTGGCTATAGTCGGCCTCGATGCAACAGCGAGCCTAAACCAATATTGGCTCTGAGTGCAGTTGTGCAAATCTGCCATTTGTCCTCACCACAAATCTCACTTCTAAATAACATATGTACTTAAATAGTTTTATTCACAATCAATAATATCCAAGCAATCAGCCTTATCCATGTGATCTTATGCATAGAATACTAAACACGCCAGCAGAGGTGCTGGTTTTTGATGTTGATGAAACATTAGTCCGCAGAACTTCTGGTCCTGGGTTTTTATTAACCTCAGTAACGGCCTGTTTGCCTGCTGCCCTGGCAGAAGCAAGGGCAACCATGGAGTTGTTTTTAGCCTCTAGTCATTCACATGATGCTGCAATTAGCTATCTTGAGCCAACCGGCATTCCTGGGAATCTGTTTACCCCTACTAATCTGCCTGATTCATTACCTTCTGGGGTATTTCGTGCTGTTTTTAGGCATCACTCCTCTGCGACTGATAGTGCCCTTGGTAAAATAACTGCAATGTATAATGTGCTTGTTAAGCTCGGCATTCCAGGCACGATTATTTTAGAAGCAATTGCCGGCACCAGAGAGCTAGGGTGTGTTGTGGCTTTTGGAGATAGTGCTGAGGACAGAATGGCCGCTAAAGTTTTCGGATTCAGGCATGGTGATGTTACTAGTTTTAGCGATGGGCATACTTTGAGTTCGGTTGTTGGCAGTATTAGCAAAGCCAATGCTGCTGCAGGTATTTGCAAAACAACCGGTCGGCACGATGAGCCGCAATGGCTTGCTGCGAGAAGGCCTGTTTCACAAGGTACTGCTCCTGTTAAGGCTCTAAGCAAATTGTGAAAATCTTAGATGCGATGGGTTTCTGATTGTACTGCTAGGCAATTATATCGGATTTCTGCTCAGTCTCATAGCTTTTAGTCAGGTGCTGTTCACTTAACAGAGGTACTGAATAGGCTTAGCTGCTAACAATTTTTTTGCCTACATAAGGCTTTATACTGTCTAAAAAATCTAAAAGCACATCTTTGTTCTCAAAAACAAAAATAGTGGGATTAATGCCGCTGGATATCTCAACACGATGTAAAGGGCCAAACTTGCCATAATAATCCTTTCCAAAAACTTGAGTAAATGGCTTATCAAAAGTATAGTTGACTGCGGTAATGTCCCGATATCCAATAAAAACAACTGAGCTGGTAAAACGATTTATTTTTTTAATTCCCTCAGGCCCAGTTTCATAAATATAATACCAGTGTCTCCTCCTTAAAACAAGCAACAGTAAAAAAAGAGCGATGCCCCATGCAACAGGGCCGATGAATAATACTGGAAAGAACAATGATACGAGCAATGCTAAAAAAAAGATTATAAAGTATATGATGATTAGTAAAAGATTGAAATACCACCATAGGTTACCTCCTTTGGAAGGCAGGTATCTCTTGGTGTTATCCTCATCCATTTTAGTATGGCTTTCCATTTGTAGTAATTAGTTAAGATATCCTATTAAAAATAAGGTGATCAGACTGCACGCTTGGTTGGAATTCGTCTGCCCGAGGCAGCACCTGTATGCTGTACAATCCACATTCCATATGAAAAACACCACAACATAAACGGATAAACTACCAGGCGTTCCATTGTTCCGATGCCAAGTCCGAATGTTATCTCAAACGTGAACAAGGCCGCTGCAAGAAGGCAAATAATCCCCAAGACGATTGAAATTGGTGATTTGTTAGTTTTATACGAAGCTATGGCAGCCAAAGGGCCTACAAAAAACACTATGGAAGAAAAAATAGTGTGGAGAGGTTCGATATTTTCAGGGAATACTCCAACGCCAATTATGCCGGCAGCAGTCACACCAAGTAATATCCCAAGCAGTTTATGCCTAAATTTAGTATAGGCCAAAAATGCCACAATCAACATCGTAAAGCCGCTTATTATCGTTGTTGTATTAAAAATGATCGAAGTTACACCGACCCCCAAATCGCTTATATAATTCTCACTGCGATTATACCCTGGATAGAGCAGTTCAGCCAGTAGCATTCCGGTTGCGAAGAATACTATACCTCCAACCAACAGCCAACCTGTTAATCGTTTTTCAATCATGATACCAACTTGGTTTCCGTAAATTATTCTTTTATTGCCAAATTACCTTACCAATGCGAGCGCTTAAATGTTTTGCCAGGCAGAAACTGCCGAAACCGTTAGTTTGTTCGTTCCGAGCAATGGTTCGGTGTTCGAGCTGCCGGACAAGTAAACCTCAGGACCCACACGAGTTAGCCTGAGCTACTATCCATAGCCTCACTCTCGGCCTTTCTGTCGGTCAGGCTAATGAATAGCTCGTTTTGATGAAACTTTTACTAAAAGTTTCACTCAGACCGCACGTCAATCGTCATCGCAGTCGCTGTGGCCGGGTTTCCCCTGTCCTGTTGGCGTTGACACGCCAAAAGGCTCTGGCTTAGAGCTAGGCTCGGTGATCACCGTAGTCATCATGTAAGGATAAACATGTCGGAAAGGATTTTTAAGCCTGATATGAATGAATAGTATATGCAAGAATGGGCAAAAATCTTACGTGCCACCGGTCCTACAGAGCTTGATCCTAAGTTGGCTTCAGAATTGGATAAATTCCTAAGGGAGTTTGACTTGGACATAAACCTATCTGACCTGAGTGGCCTGGGTTTTCTATATGAATTGTGGAAAAAAGAGAAAGGAAAACAGGAAGCCAAGGAAAAATATGCACGTAACCTGCTGAAAAAAGCCGAGGGCCTCATAGTATCGATAAGCGGCTTTAAGGCAAGCAAATTTGCAAGCAAGCCTGAAGCACCAAGTGCAAAACCTCAATTCAGGGCGATCCAGGGTGGCTTATCCATAAATGAAAACGAAAGGCGATTATTTGGAAGATTGGGTATAATCGAGGAATCCAAAATGGTCGAAGTTCTGCATGTCATTACAGCACAGCAACTGTCAGATAGGGTTGAACTGGCGGAGGGGATGCTGCCTGCAGCAGTTGCCCGCAAAATTTTTGCAAGCAACCCTATGGCATTGACCAAAAACGATGACCAATTCCTGGAAACATTGGAGACATTGCAGAATAAGCATATTATAATCGAAGCTGCCAGGGAAACAGGCCAGTCTATTCAAGGATATGAGCAGGATCCAAAAGCCTTGTGGCTTGATTATCAGGAACTACAGCAGTTGCTGAAGATTGATACGCCGAAACCTGAAGGGCACCATGCTGGTGAAAAACCCCAAACTATACAAAAAATGGGGCGGGATATAGGGGAAATGAAAGGCGAAGATATCCTAAAAGTTCTGGTAAAGCTTGGTTGTAATATTCGAGATGCAAAAGGCTCATCCCATGTTATTGTGAGAAATCCGAGGCATAGGCCCGAAGGAGGCGAGTCTAAAATGGCAAATATAGTGCGCAGGGATCGATACTCATCGTTTGTCATCAGAAAGCTCCTGCCAAAAATAGGCATTACTCAACAGGAATTCATAGAGGCCATGGATTGATAATTATGAAAAGCATTGAAAGAATCGAAGGGTACAGTGTCGGTATATCTCGATCAGCCAACGGGTACAGGGGCGAGATAAGAGACTTAGGCATAGACATAACAAGAGCCAGCAGGCCCGAGCTTCTGCGTTGCCTAAAAGATGAAATAGCAGCCACGCTCCGGGAGATGCTCGAAAGGAAGAGGGCGGTGACCCGTAAGCGAACCCGGTTAAAAGCTCCTTCAGGCTCAAAACAGCCTGCACGCAGAAAAACCCCTGCCCAATAGGGCTTTAGTCCTTTTCTCTCAAATATCCATAGGGGTAAAATGATTCTTGAGCTTGACCTTTGCAATTGGCGTTCGCACAGCGACAGCAAGCTCAAATTCAGGAAAGGCACGAATCTGATAATAGGTGCGATGGGTACGGGAAAAAGCAGCGTTCTTGATGCCATAAGCTTTGCATTGTTTGGTACTTTTCCTGCTGTTGAGCGGCGCACCTATAAGCTGGAGAACATAATGCGCACGAATTCAGAAAGCAGCAAAGTAAAACTGGTTCTCGAATGGAAGGGCAGCCAGTATGCAATCGAGCGGACACTGGAAAAAACCAAAACAGGTACCTCCAGCAATGCAAAAATAAGCAAGGACAGCAAACTGGTTGAAAGCGGCAGCAAGGCGGTGAGCACGTACATCGGGCAGCTGCTTAATGTTGATTACGATCTGTTCACCCGTGCCATTTATTCAGACCAGAATAACCTGGAATATTTCCTTGATCTGGACCCGAGAAAGAGAAAGCAGGAAATGGATAACCTGCTTGGGCTGGACAAGTTCGAGACAGTGCGTGCCAATGTCGTGAGCGTCCTTTACCAGACGCGCAGCC
>CAZBWC010000022.1:0-3612 GCA_964495395.1 Microcaldota archaeon | reverse complement strand
AAAAAGCCTTGAGGAAAAGCTTGACAAGGAAAAGTTTGCAAAAATGAAAGTGCGCGTTGCAGAGCTTCAGCAGGAAGAGATCATGACTAAAGAAAAACTGGCGAAATCAGCAATAGCTTCCAAAGCATGCGCTGCTGAAATGGACAAAACACAGAAAGAATACGATTATGTCCAAAAAAGAAAGCTTGAATATGACAATGCAAAACAAGCGTATGCGCGCACCGAAAGCCGGATAGAACAGCTTTCCAAGGACGTAGTAGGAATAACCAGCGAAATGCTTGACAGGCAAAAAACTGCTTTGGCGCAGCTTGAAAAATCACGGCTGGAACTGTATGAAAAAAGAAAACTTGCGGCAGACCAATGGGACAATTCAAACAACCTGAAGGCAAAGATAGAGGCACAGCTTGAAGAATCAAGGAAAAAATCACTCGAATACAAAAGAAATTCGCAAAAGCTTGCAGAACTTACTGGCGGTAAGCCTCTTGCAGAAATCCAGTCACATTTAAGCACACTTGAAAACCAGTTTACTGAAGCAGAAACCCAGAGGCGCGTGTCACTTCAGGAGCTTGAAAACATTAAAGGGCTTGAAGGCAAGCTTAAGCCTGGGCTTGACAAGTGCCCTCTTTGTGAACAAAATCTTACAGGCCAGGCAATAGAGCACGTCAGGCAGGAGCGGGAGATACGCAAAAAGCATCTTGAACAGGCGTTAACAGGCTTTATGGACCGGCTAAAGGAGCTTGACGCAGTGCTCAGAGTGGAGAAAAGAAAAATGCAGGATATTGAGCTCATTGCAAAGCAGCTTGAGAGTACTGCAAAATCCGAAGATCTTGAAGTTGCATTGGCAAAGCGCCTGGCAGAGCTTGGCCAGGAATGGAAACTGCTTAAGCAGCTAAAGGACACTGCTGATACTCAATGGGAAGCTGCTGCAAAAGCCTATGAAGAAGCAAAATGGAAATTGCAGGAGCTTGAGAAGCAGCTTATGAAAAAGGCTGAGCTTGAAACGCTGAAAAAACAGTTAACAGAGCAGGCAAAGGCAATGGAGCAGGTCCAGGTGGAGCAGCCGGAGCTTGAAGCAAAAAGAAAGCTGCTTGAGGATGCAAAAATCAATAATGAAAGGCTGATTGCTGACGGCAGGGCACTTGACAAGCAGTGGAAGGCACTGGCAGAAATGATTGCCCTGCTAAGGGATGACATTGCAAAAGCAGAGCAGCTTGAACAAGAAGCAGCATGGTTGGCAAAGCTCGAGGAAGAGCTGACTCTTTATAGAAACGGGGTGGTAGAAACCCAGAACATGCTCAGAACCGGCCTGATAGATGCAATTAATGCAGCAATACGCGAAATATGGAAAATATTCTATCCCTATGGCAACTATCATGAGCTGCGCATACGAATTGGCGAGAGCGATTATCTCTTCGAAGTTCTTGAGCACGAATGGCTCTCGCTTGAAAGCATTGCCAGCGGCGGTGAGAAAAGCTGTGCTGCACTTACTCTGCGCGTTGCATTGGCCACAGTGCTTACTCCGAATCTAAGCTGGCTGATGCTTGACGAGCCTACGCATAATCTGGACAAGCAGGCTGTTGAGCTGCTCTCACAGACGCTGCAGTTCAAAGTTCCGGAAGTAGTTGCGCAGACATTTGTCATAACTCACGAAGAAGCCTTGATGGGCAGTGAGTTTGCCTCAAGCTATAAGCTAGGAAGAAACAAGGACGAGTTGGGGCCGACTACTGTTGAGATGATCTAGGCCGGTGGTAGTCTCAGAGTAGATAATTTTTCTGTTACCTTAACAAACCCGATTATTACGCCTGCCTCGACCATGCGAACAACATTTCCAAAAATACCATTAACTGCTATGAGCATTTTTCTTGCAGGGTCATCCGGATATCCTTTTGCTAAATCCATAGCCTTCCAGACACATTCCAAAACACCCGCTGTATATGGAGTAAGCAATACCCCTGCTGGGTCTGGAGTTATTCCAACCGCTCTAAATGCCCTTTGCTCAACTAAAATCCTTATTGCTGATATAGCGAACTCAGCAGCTAAAAGAGGGTCAGCATAATATGGCGGTATTGCACTTGCAATCGCCGTAGAAACAGCCATGGAAACCGGACTTGCATCTGTAACCATTCGTTCTGCTCCTTGCATTTTTGGATCCCAAGAACCTACACCCAAGTATCTTGCAGTAAGGCGATTAATAGCAAGTGCAGCTACGAGTTTCATTACTTGTGTTGTAGCCTCTTTTGAAACAGCAGAAAATGCCTCCTTTCTAGTGGCACCGTCAACTCTGGCAGCATGGTATTTTTTTACTATGCCTACTAGGGGCGGTTTAAAGTTCCTGGATATAAAACCTTCGTTCTTTCTCGTAGTTAGTGTTTGAGTCATAACAATATTGTGTCTAAACAAGTATTTAAATGTATCGCAAAACTCCTTTTTGGGGTTCGTATGCTTTTGAGAATTATATGTGTATGTCCTGCCTTATATTCCGTTTTACATAATCCCATACCATCTCTACGTACCCTCTATCCCTCGCATGCTTAGCTCCATAGCCTTCATCAAACTGGCGCCAGAATTTGGCTCTGGATAAATCAGGGTCTTCGTACCATAAGGGATCAAAGTCCAGCTGTGAACCAGGATATAATGAGAATACACTCCAGGAAACTGCATCTGGGCCTATCCTATTAATCGCTTCAACGCTTCGCGCTACTGATTCCAATGTTTCACCTGGAGCTCCTATAATTGCTGTTAATGCAGTTCTAATTCCTACTGCCCTGGAAAGCCTTACTGCTGATTCAACATCCCCCATCTTCAGCCTCTTGTTATAGCTAGCCAAAAGGGCAGGGTCTCCTGATTCAAGGCCAAAAGACAAATAGGAAAAGCCTGCCATTTTCATAAGGTCAAGCATTCTTGGAGTTATATTTACATCTGCCCTTGTCTGGGCACCCATTTGGAAGGTCAACCCGTCAGAAACAACCCTGGTAAATATATCAATAACCAGCTTTCTGTTTGCAGTGAAAATGGCGTCATCCCAGAAAATCGCCCTATATCCCTGGGTTGCAACCTCACGCAACTCATCCAAAACATAATCTGCTGAATGGAAGCGGTATGTCCTGTCAATTGGACAGAAGCTGCATCCGTAAGAACAGCCGCGGCTCATCCTAATCTGTGTCGTTCGCTCTCCTCCGAATATCGCCATATCATAAAAATCCGATTGCTCGAGCAAAGTGCGGTCAGGGTGCGGGTAAAGGTCAAGCTCTTTGTGCAATTGCCTGGGAAATGTTTTTTTAATTCTGCCATCTTCATCCCGGTATGCAATTCCAGGCACAGCGGCTAAATCAGCTCCGGATTCTAAGATATTAATTAACTGAGGCATGGTCTCTTCTCCAGGGCCGATAACTGATATGTCTATTTCAGGGTGCATTACCAGGGTTGTCTCATGGCAGTAGGTGTCATGTGTTCCGCCCTTGATTAAAGTAGCAGGCCATACCTGTTTGACAGTTGCTGCCAAAGAACAGGCATCAAGATGTGTTGGGGAGGTGCTGGCAATGCCTACATAGTCTGGTTTTTCCTGTTCAATAAGCCTCTTGAATCTGTCTATATCCGAAGTTGGCGAAGCGT
>CAZBWC010000021.1:9223-12732 GCA_964495395.1 Microcaldota archaeon | reverse complement strand
ATGTTCCTGGATATCCTGCATCAGGGTCATCCATTATTATTGCGAGGCTCTTGGCTTTTTCCGGAACTCCGCTTATCAGAAGCTTTGGATTAATGTCCTGGCCTTCGCAGGTATATTCCTTCGGTATTGCCTGGCCGTTGGAAAAAGCCGGGCTTCTGAGTTCCATTACAGGCGCTGATGGCTGTTGTTCGTTAGAAATCTCAGGCACTTTTAGGTTATCCTGGTCAGCCGTTTCATAATTTTTTGCCTGTTGGTTTGCTGTGCATCCTGCGAATAAAAAAAGTGTGAACAGAAACAATCCGAATATTTTGTAGCCTCTAATTATCGTGCTTGCCATTATGGAATCTCACTGCGAACATTTTTATTGTTTCTTTTCGGCTCTATAGACACCCTGCTTCTGGTCGCCTGCCGTTCAAGCCTTTTAGAAAACAAGTTTTTTCCTTATCGGAAAAAGATGCATATTGTTCGTTGCTACGAACAATCAGGAGGCTTGACCCAAAACCGTTTTTCCATGTGCTTCCTTCTGCATTTCTTCAAGGCGTGCTTGCCCGCGAGCCTGGCAACAAAAGCCGCCAAAGGCAATTCTTGGGCTAGCATTTCTACAAAGCTTTCTTTTCCTTTTCCCTGTCAAGCTTGCGCTTGATGCTCTTGAGGCTCACGAATGAGTCTCGTTCCATCTCGTCAAGCCTGAACGCTATAAGCCGTTGCTGCTCTTCCAGTTTCGGTATCAGCACATACTCCAGGGCATTGACGCGCCTCTTGGTTTTTTCTATCTCCAATATCAGTCTTTTTATCGCGGTTTCGCTTTCTGCCAGCTTCATAATAAGCTCAAGCACACTGCCGAACTTTTCAACAGCGTTGTCTATTTTTGCACTGCTCAGAAGCACTGGCAATTCGATTTTTTTATCCCCGCCATCGGACTCGATATAAGGTATCTTGACGCCCATCACATTCTTGACATCTATGTCTGCCACTATCTCCCTTTTCAGGCTGAGTGCGACATTCTGCACTTCATAGGAGCTATGGTATATCTCTGCAACTGCTACTGCCTTATACGCCTGCTCAAGCTGCCTTGTAAGCTCGCCCCGCAAGTCCTTTGCTTTCTTTAATATCTTGAAAAATTCAAGGATGAGCGCATCGCGTTTCTGCTTCAGGAGTTTATGCCCTTTCCTGGCAAGCTTCACGCGCTCTTTTGTCTTTATGAGCTCCATCCTTGTCGGGTTTACGTCGGTCATTGCTTCACCATGATCCTTTTGTTGCATGCGCTTTTGCAGATGCTTTCCTCATTGCTTTGCCTTTTTCATGTACTTGTCAATGTGCGCCTGCTTGACACGCTTTAATTCAGTTTCCGGCAATGCAGAAAGCAGGTCCCATGCAAGATCGAGGGTTTTATCTATGCTTCTGTCCTCATAAGGTCCCTGCCTGACGAACCTGTCTTCAAACGCGTCAGCCATTTTCAGGTATTTCCTGTCGTTCTCAGTAAGTGCTTCCTCGCCCACCACTGCGCTCAGGCTTCTTAAATCTCTTCCGCCTGCATATGCTGCATACAGCTGGTCAGCCACTCCTTTGTGGTCTTCCCTTGTTTTCTCATTGCCTATTCCAGAGTTCATCAGCCTGCTCAGTGATGGCAACACATCGACTGGCGGGTATATACCCTTTCGGTGCAGGTCCCTGTTAAGGATTATCTGTCCTTCTGTAATGTAACCTGTAAGGTCCGGAATCGGGTGCGTCTTGTCATCACCTGGCATTGTCAATATCGGCAATTGCGTTACCGTGCCCTTCCTGCCTCTTATCCTTCCGGCACGCTCATATATCGTCGAAAGGTCGGTGTACATGTAACCGGGGTATCCTCTTCGCCCAGGCACTTCCTGCCTCGCTGCTGAAACTTCTCTCAGAGTTTCGCAGTAGTTCGTCAGGTCTGTCATTATGACTAAGACGTGCATGTCATGTTCATATGCAAGATATTCTGCAGTTGTTAATGCCAGCCTCGGCGTAATAAGCCTTTCAACGCTGGGGTCATCTGCCAGGTTGAGGAAAAGCACCGAGTTTTCCAATGCGCCTGTTTTTTCGAAATCCCTCATGAAGAAGCTTGCCTCCTCGTGCGTTATGCCGACTGCTGCGAAGACTACTGCAAATTTCTCGCCTGAGCTGCGTACTTTTGCCTGTCGTGCAATCTGCACCGCAAGCTGGTTGTGCGGCAGGCCTGCACCTGAAAATATTGGCAGTTTCTGTCCTCTTACGAGCGTGTTCATTGCATCTATGGTGGATATGCCTGTTTGTATGAACTCACTTGGAGATTCGCGCGAATAAGGGTTTATAGGCAACCCGCTTACATCCACGCGCTCATCAGGTATTATCTTCGGTCCCTTGTCTCGTGGCTGTCCCAGTCCGTCGAAAGTCCTTCCGAGCATGTCCATACTGAGCCCCAGTTTCATGGTTTCCCCGAGAAACCTGACTGTTGTCTGAGTGGTGTTTATTCCTGCTGTTGGCCCGAACACCTGCACTACTGCAACTGTTTCGGAAATGTCCAGGACCTGGCCTTTTCTTTTTTCGCCATCTGGCAGCATTATGTCGACTATCTCGTTGTAGCTCACTCCACTGATGCTCTCCACGAACACAAGCGGACCTGCAATCTGCGTGACTGTTTTGTATTCCTTCATCCATACCACCATCATGATTTCATTTTCTTCAGCTGCTCGAATTCAGCGTCCATGTCCTTGTGCAGCTTTTCAAACTGCTTCAGGTCATTTTCCGGAATTTCTTTCATGCGCCCTATCCTCTGCCTTGTCGTAAGCTCTGCCACTCTCTTCAACGGGACTCCCAGTTCGAGGGCTTCCATTGCACGGTCATTGAATTTCATTATCGTTTTAAGCATCTGGTACTGTTTTTGCATGCTCGACTTCGCATCAACATCGCTGTATGCGTTCTGCTGCAGATAGTCTTCACGCAGTGCTTTCGACACCATGAGCAGCGCCTGCTCTTTTTCAGGCAGCGCATCAGGGCCTACGAGCTGCACCACTTCCTCGAGCTCTGCTTCCTTCTGCAGTATTACCATTGCCTTTGCCCGCATTTTCGGAAATTCTGATGAGACGTTCTCAGTATACCATTCGCTAAGGCTGTCAAGGTAAAGCGAATAGCTCTTTAGCCAGTTTATCGAAGGGAAATGCCTTCTGTAAGCCAGCGAGGCGTCCAGTGCCAGGAATACCTTGGTGACACGCAACGTGTTCTGCGATACTGGTTCTGATATGTCGCCGCCTGGAGGTGATACTGCGCCTATGATTGTTACGCTGCCATACCTCTCATCGCTGCCCAGGCACCGTACACGGCCTGCACGCTCATAAAACTCAGCAAGCCTTCTTGCAAGATATGCAGGGTAGCCTTCTTCGCCAGGCATTTCCTCGAGCCTGCCGCCTATTTCACGCATTGCCTCTGCCCATCTGGATGTTGAATCTGCCATGAGCGCGACATCATATCCCATGTCTCTGTAATACTCTGCAATCGTAATTCCT
>CAZBWC010000021.1:0-9213 GCA_964495395.1 Microcaldota archaeon | reverse complement strand
TTGCAATGAGCACTGTTCGTTCCATGAGCGGTTTGCCTGTCTGCGGGTCTATCAGATGCGGGAATTCCTTAAGCACTTCGGTCATCTCGTTGCCTCGTTCACCGCATCCTATGTATACGACTATCTTGGTGTCGCTATATTTTGCAAGGCTTTGCTGCGTAACGGTTTTACCAGAACCGAAGGGGCCTGGAATTGCTGCCGTGCCTCCCTTGGAAATCGGGAAGAAAGTATCTATGACCCTTTGTCCTGTGATCAGCGGTATGACCGGCGGGAATTTTTCAATGCTTGACCTTGCCCTTCTAACAGGCCAGCGCTGGTATAGCTGCAACGCATTCTTTTTGCCTGCGATGCTTATGCTCCCTATTTCATCTTCTACGGTAAACTTTCCTGAGGCTATGCTCTCTATCTTTCCCTCATACGGGGATAGTACTCTGTGCTCTATAAGCTCTGTTTCCTGGATCGTTCCCAGCACATCGCCTATCACCACGCGGTCGCCTTTTTTCACCTTTGCCTTGAATTCCCATTTGGTTTTTCTATCCAGCGGAGTGGTTATAAGGCCCCTTTTCATGAATGCCCCTTTGGATTCCTCTTCTATGTATTTTAGCGGCCTCTGTATGCCGTCGTAAATGTTCCTGAGTATGCCTGGCCCTAATTCAACCGACAGCGGGTGGCCGGTACTTTCGATAGGCTCCCCCGGCTTCAGGCCTGAAGTATCCTCATAAACCTGGATAACTGCCACATCGCCGACAATCTTGATTATTTCACCTATAAGGTTCTCGTCACCGACCCTCACCACGTCGTAAAGCTTTGCACCTGGTGCATATGCCTCAACCACGGGCCCGGATATTCTCTTGATTTTTCCTTTGATTCCCATTATTTTCACCCTATTTCGAAACTGCTAGGTCAAACCCCAATGCGCGCTTAATCAAGCCGCGTATCTCGTCACCTGCCTCGCTCTTTTCGCCCGGGGCAGGCAGCGGAATAATTACCGGATATGCCATGCTGTCAAGCTTTTTCTTCAGTTTCCAATCAATTTTTTTGAGCATTTTCTCATTAACTACTATTATACCGTATTCGGGCTTTGCCAATGCCTGTTCGAACTTGGCCTGAAACTCATTTTCATCGACCAGTACGGTATCTTCTACGCCTACAAGCTGGAAACCCCCTACCAGATTCGCTTCGCCTATGACCAAGAGCTTTGATTTCATGTTATCACCAGCGTCCTGAGCGTTTCCTCTTCACTTAAGCCAAATTCCTTTGCCTTGGCTATCTTTCTGATGTTATGGACCTCTTCTTCTAGTATCAGAACTGCGCCCAGTAGGGTGCCTATGCTCAGTATGCTCCTGTGGAATGCCTTCACCTTGTCAAAGGCGAGCATTCTGTCAAGGGCAATTTCGAGGTCTATAAGTTCCTGGCCTGCCATCTCTATTTTTCCTATGTGCGCCTGTACAATCCTCTGTGTGTCTTCCATGCCTTTGGATTCTATTATGCTTTCAAGCGTTCTTTGGGACAGTCTGCCGCCCTTTATCATGTACTGCATTATCTCGTCTCTGCCTGCGCCTTTTTTCTTCATTTTTTCTATTGTGATGACATTGCGGGCATCGAGTTCTTTTCTAAGCGTTTCGGCTATCCTCTCAACATCTTTGCTGCCGGAACTCATAAGTGCAGTGTTCAGGTAAGCGTAGGTATATGCCTCAAGCGTAAGCTGCAGCTGCATAAGCACATCGCCCTTCTGCATTGCCTGCCTGAATTTCTGGAGCAGCGTTTGCGTTATTGGCAATTCAGTTTCCATTACCTCACGCCCCAGCGGCGTTTTCCTGAATGCTCCGAACACATCCTCTGCTGAGGCAATAGCCTCGAAGCTCTTTGCATACTCCTGGCTAAGCGGCATTATGTAAGGCCTTATATCGTCGAATTTTTTTCCTGCCCTGCGCGCATTGACTATCATCCTGAGCATTCTAAGATCCCATTTTCTCAACAATGCCTTTATTATTCCCTTATCAGTTTCAGGGGCCATCTTCAGGATTTTCCTTGCAGTCTGGATGAACTTCCTCTGGGTGGCTATCTCTATTAGCCTGGTTCCGCTGTATATCGGGTGCGCTGAAGCAGCTCAACCATTCCGTTAAGCGTCTTGACCTTTATCAGCTCGTCAAGCGCGCTTGGGCTGAGCAGTATTCCTCTCATTGCCCTGGCTCTTGCATTTGAATATCCGTATTTCAGCGAACGGCTTTCAAACTTTGGCAGCGGCAACCCGTTATTTTTTCCCATTCGGTTTTCCTCCAAAAAGGCTTTCGTAAATCATCTTCCTCAGTTCCTCGTATTTCATCTCAACTTCACCATCAAGCGTGCCGTTGAAAATTATCTTGCCATCAGCGCTCTCACCCTTCAGCCCGCCGTACTCACCTTCGAGGTCGGTTTTCATCTTTACGGATGCTTTCGGCTTTGACTTATCCTTGCCCTGCAGATGCACTGTACAATTCTTTCCCAACTGCTCAACGGCTTCTTTGAGGCGCCTGTTGAGGAATCCCTCGTAAGCACGCCCGCTTATGCCTTTCAGCTCTTCATAGAGGTTGTCTATCTGGGCCTTTATTGCCTGCTCCCGGGCAGCAGCTTCCATGCGGCGTGCCTCGAGCTGTGCCCATGCTAGCCTCTCCTGCCTGAAATTGGCAAGTGCGCTTTCAAGCTCATCCTTCACCTGCTTTTTTTTCAAAAGGCCCTGCTTTTTTTCCTCTTCAAGAAGGCCTTTCGCTTCTTCCTGTGCCCTCTCGTACATAGCACCTGCCTCCTGGTGGGCCTCGCGCAGGATGGTTTCACGTAATGCTTTTAGGGCCATTGTCTTTACCCTTTTATTCCATCTTTCCTACGAGGAAGAATGCAACCACGAACCCGAGAATTGCAAGAATTTCCGGAAGTACCAGGTAAATCAAAACATTCTTTTCCAATTCTGGCCTTTCTGCAACTGCGCCCATTGCTGCGCTTCCAAGGCTTCCCTGGGACCATGCTGCTGCAAGTGCGCTTGCACCCATTGCTATACCTGCACCCAATGCTGCTCCGGCACCGGTACTCAATCCACCTACGACTTCTTCTGCCATACATTTCACCTCTGAAACTTTTGGGAACAAGCATGTCCGTCGATACGGACATGATGCCCATTGTTGCGTTGCAACAATCGGGAAGTTTCATCAAAACTTTCCCCTTAGTTTTTATTTTTTTTTTTTTTAATATGAATATGAAAACGGCTCAAACGGCTTGCCTCCTCCTTTGAGGAATTTTGACCTGAACTCTATTATGTTAAGTCGTCCCCCCTGTATCAGTGACTCGAACATGGCTATGAATGCATTCAGTCCGTGGAGTATCACAAATAGCGGGAAGAATATAAGTGCCAATATGCCTTGCTCAGGCAGTGGCGTGAATATCTGATTTATTATCTCGGCTAGCGCAACCCCGACAACCCCTATTGCTGCAATTCTTGCATATGAAAGTATATTGCCTGCAAGCCCAGGCATTTCAAGTATTCCGATTATGCCTTCTGTAAGCAGCAATAGCAATGCGCTTATTCCTACTCCTATGGCGCCTATCATCCCTATTTCTGCCGGGAACAGGTTGAGCAAATAGGCCCCTACTGCCATCGATCCTGTTATCTCGAGCAGAATCCATGATAACTTGGCAACCGCATGCTTTTTGCTGTGTCCCCATTCATTGATTGCCCCCAATAAAAATCCTAGCCCCAGGTGAAGCAGACCTACCAATACTGTGATTCCTATAAGCGCAGTAAGTTCTTCTATACGGTGCACAAAAGGCAGGTAAAGCGGTTCATGAATTGCAATTGGCAATCCCCATTGCCCTAGTATTTCAATAAGGTGAACGTGCCCCATCCCTGCCCACTCGTCAAACAATAGGCCAAACACTATCGAAGGTATTGCTGAAACCATCCATATCGTGCCTACGTTCTGCATCATTATGCTTTTGTTGAATTTTTTTACAATCCACCTTCCTATGAAAAACGATGCCACTCCGTAAAGCACATCGCCTACGATCATGCCATATAGCAATGGGATTGTTATCATGTATATCATGCTCGGGTCTATTTCCCTGGCATTTGGCAATGAGAACATCTCAGTGAGGAACTGGTATGGTCCTGTTACTTTTGGATTTTTGAGCGACGTTGGCGGTATGTCATGCTCGCCTGCTTCTGCTTTTTGAACTGCTATTGCATCGCTTATATTACGCATGTCCTCGACAACTTTGCCAAAGTCAGCAGCTTTCACCCATCCTTCTACAACTGCTGCTTTTTCTGTGAATCCGAACTTGAATGATATCTCTGCCCTGTCTGCCATTATTGCCAGGGCCTTTTCTATGTCTGTCACCCTGGCGTAATATTTCTGAGACAACTCATGCAGCCTGGATTTTAGCTCCATTGTTTCATTATCGTTTAATTCAAGCTGTTGCCGTATGCTTTGCATCGAATCTGCAGGCACCGCTGTGCCTCGAGGGACCTCTATTTCCTGTACGTCTGTATAGGCAACTTTATCCTGCATATTAGTGCTTTTTCTATAAACTATAAGCATCAGTTCCTCTGTTTTACTGAGATTTGTGGTTGTTATGCTGTAGTCCTTTGCATTCTCTGAAACGTCCTTAGCTATGGCCGCTGCAGTTTTTTTGCTTGCCTTGCCTAGCCAATAATCCAAATTTTCTGTGCGGAGTCTTGAAAAGTCTACATTGCCCAAGACCTGTAGCCTCTGCACCAACTGGAGGTTTTCAATAAGCGTTGCTCTGGCATTTTTAAGTTTTTCGAGGGATTCGCTTATCTGTTTTATCTCATCGTCTATCCTAAGCCCCTTGGCTTCCAGCAGTGCCTTTTCCCATTCCATCTGCTGGGGCTTTGTATTGCCATTCTCAAGTGCTTTTTTTATTGCCCTGATGCGGACGAGCTGTTCAGCTATCTCATCATATCTTTCGAGCGGAGCGCCTTTATCGAGGCCTTCGTTTTCAGAAGATGTTATCTCCACAATTCCCATATCATGCAGACGCGCAATTACGGTGCTCATAATCGACTTAGGGAGCAGTAAGCGGATCTTTTGCATTTCTACAGGCCTTAACATATGAATATCAACCCTGCAGTATGAAGTCTATCAATTTCTGCAGTTCTTTGCTATCGAGTGCTTTAGAATTTATTTTTGCCGCATTTTTTTCTGCGTCAGAAAGTATTTTTTTAACATCTTTGTCGACTTCTTTTTTGTATTCCCTGCTTCTCTCGTCCTTCATTAAGGTTATGTCTTCGTCGACTTTTTGCGATATTTTTATGAGCTCTTCCTTTGTCCTGAGTATAAGCTCCTCGGATTTTTTATTGGCGTTATCCCTGATTTCTGCGGCTTCCTTCTCTGCAGCCCTTATATCCTCAATTGAGCTCATCAAATCTTTATTATCACTAGACATATTGTTCCTCTAAAGAATTGTATGTGCTATACCATTAAAAGTAAATGTTTAAAAACATGTTCAATAACAATTGTAATTACCAATTTTTCTTGACACACTTTCAGCACTAAACATTGGATGTGTGAGGGATATTTATGGGAGCATACAAATATATTGCATCAACGATGCAAAAGGAATATAAGGAACGTGGCCCGGAGTACCGTGCCAAGATTATTCAGTGGAGAAGCGAGCCTGTGGTCAACAAGATCAAAAGGCCTTCAAACATAACCCGTGCAAGAACACTCGGCTACAAGGCAAAGCAGGGTTACATTGTGGTAAGGGCACGTGTGCATAAGGGCATGCGCAAAAGAAGGAAGCCCATGGGTGGAAGGAAGCCACGCCATAATTACATGTACGTCCAGCCGCAGCTTTCTCATCAGGGCATGGCAGAACAACGCGTAAACCGCATTTACAAGAACATGGAAGTGCTTAACTCCTATTGGGTTGGCGAGGATGGCAATTACAAATATTTCGAAGTATTGCTTGCAGACCCGGATCATAACGGCGTTCATACTACTGCAGTTTATCGCAGGGGACGCGCATTCCGTGGTTTGACAAGCCAGGGTAAAAAGGCCAGGGGCATTGGCAGAAATTAAATTTGCCTTGCCTTTTAAAAGAATTCCAGAGATACTCCTAGTATGCGAGCTCCGTTTAAGAAAATTGGCTTTGCAACAGGAGCCTGTTTTTTATTGGCTCTACTACCAGCAATTGCCTATCTTATACTTCCTGTAGTGCTGGACTTTGAAACTGCTTATACTCTAAGTTCTTATCTTGGCATTGCAATTTTCATACCTGCAATAATTGGGGCCTTGTTGGTATTGCTATCAGTGATAATTGCCATTGTTGAAGTTGCAACCTCAAAAAATGTTGGTGACTGGAAGGCAATTTGGATTATCGTCTTACTTCTCATCGGACCTATTGGCCTGGCACTCTACCTATTTCTAGCCAGAAAAGATCTAAAGTGATTTCTCATTCAATTTCGATAAGATTAAAAACAACAAAATCCTTATCTAATTGGTGAACCGATGGAGAGTGTAACCCTGAATGTTGTTTATAAGCACATCCTCCAGATAGGGCAGATGCTTGATAATCTGGAAAATGTACTTGAGATACCTACTGTAACGGTATCAGCAAAAGAGCTCGCCAGCTACAAAAAAACCCTTCAATCCATGATAGCAGGAAAAGAAGGCATTTCTTTGTCTGATTATAAGAAATCGCAAAGCTGATAGGGTGACAAATTATGTTCAATATCGCAGCATTTCATTGCAATTCCCCGAAGGATTACGGTTACGATGCTGTATATTCCTCTGATTCAGTTAAAGGCAAAATAGAAACCGTAAATAGCACTCCTGATGCGGTGGTTTTCAAAAATAAAAAAACCCTGATACTTCTGAAGAGCCATGATTTTGACGAAGGCTCGATAAAGCTTATTGCCCAAAAAAAGAAGGCGTGCTTTTTAATTGATCTTTCAATGCTTATACGCTCCTATGGCACAGGCAGGGCGATACTACTTTCAAGGCTGCGCAACTTCCTGGCATTGTGCAACAAATATGGTGCCTACTATACATTTGCTGATTTTGCAAAAAGCGAATTTGAGTTGCGTACTGCTCGTGAATTGATGCACTTAGGTCTGCTTCTAGGCCTTAATCTCGGACAAAGCAAGTTTGCATTAAAGATGCTCAAACATTATCTCTGATTTCGTGAGGGGGTATCAGAAAGGACCACAGGAAAATGAAGGGGGACACTTCCCCCTGCGTTTTTGTGTGCATTACCTATAGTTTTTGTTTAGTGAGGGGGTATCAGAAAGGACCACAGGAAAATGAAGGGGGACACTTCCCCCTGCGTTTTTGTGTGCATTACCTGTAAGGAGTGGCTGCTCTTACTGGTCTTCTTGTTCCTGTATCTGGTCTTTCTCTAGCTGTTCTGAGTTCTCTTATGACTGATCGTACACCTATCTCACTTAATATCCATGATATTATTGCACTTCTGTCAAAATGGTCTCTATCAATCCATGCTCTAAGCAGCTTTTCAACCTCATTTTGTCTGGAACATCCTATCTCTACAACAAGTCTTTTGCAAAAATCCGCCTTTTCTTCATCTTTAGATGCCATGAGCAGTCGTGAGCTTACTGTTTTCGGACGTTTTTTGCCTACGTGTAGCAATATGGCCTGTACGGCATCGCCTGCCGTGGTTCTTGTTGCCACTCTTATGAGCGCCCCGACCATCACAGACATGGTTTCGCGGTCTGCTGTATCTGCAATACCTATCAGCCGTCTCTTTGCTTCATGTTCTGTTTCGGGGTTTTCCAGTCTTTTTATTAAAGAAGAAACTTTTGCCATGGTTATACTTAATAATAAAAAATGTTTAAATAACTTTTTATTCCTATGGAGAATTTTCACTACCTGCTAACACGCCTATAAAAGTTCCTTGCCCGTAAGCATTTTGTAAGCCTGAAGATAGCGCTTACTCGTGTTTTCAATGACCTCTTCAGGCAATTCCGGGGCCGGAGGTTCTTTGTTCCAGCCTGTTTTCTCCAGATAATTCCTGACAAATTGCTTGTCAAGGCTTTCCAGTATGCCTTGTTCGTACTTGTCCTTTAGCCAATATCTGGACGAATCAGGTGTTAGTATTTCATCTATGAGTATTATGTGCTTGTTGCCATTGCCGTTTGTTACGTAACCAAATTCAAATTTGGTGTCTGCAAGAATCAATCCTGATTTTCTGGCAAGGCCTTTGGCAAACTTGTACAGTTCAATGCTTTTTGCCTTTACCAACTCGTAAGTTTCTTCCCCTGCCAGTGCCTTTGCCTGTTCTTCAGTGATATTTTGGTCGTGGCCTGTCTGTGCTTTGGTTGAAGGTGTGAATATGGGGTGATGGAGCTCTGCACCATCTTTAAGGTCAGGTGGCAATTCAATGCCGCAGACCTTGCCTGTTTTTTTGTAGTCCTTGTATCCGCTGCCTGTAAGCTATCCTCTTACTACACATTCAAGAGGAACTGGCTCTGCTTTTTGCACTATCATGCTTCTGTTTTGCAGGTATTCTGGCAGGGTATTTGGTATCGCGTCGGTGATAAAATGATTTTTTATAATATCATTTGTCTGCATGAACCAGAAAATCGAAAGCTTGTTGAGCACTGCACCCTTGTGTGGTATGGTTTGGCCGAAAACAACATCGAAGGCGCCCAGCCTATCACTAGATACCATGAGGAGGTTTTCATCTAACGCGTAGACGTCCCTCACCTTTCCCTGTTTCACCAGAGGAAGGTTTACTTTAGGTCCGGTTTTTGTCTCCATGTGAATCTCATCAAAAAGTTCTTAAGAAATTTCACTGCACAAGTTTATTTAAATCTACTGCTTTTTTCCGTCTTTTATTTCAAAAAATTCTTTGAGCATCTGCAAGTTCAATATCGGCTTGCCGAATTCCTTTGTGTCATCAACTATCCTTGGGCATGCTGTGTTCACATAGCAGTCGAAAACCATGAAGTTGTTGACGCAAAGCGGTTCAAGTTCGTTTGCAACCAGTATTTCAGCTTGCAGGCCGCGTTTTTTCAATTCTTCCTTTGCCCACTCAGCCTGCTTCAGGTTGAACTGTCCTACTTTCGTGCTTACGAGTACGCCGAAGCATTTTGCATACATGGCCCTTGCCATGGAAGCCTTTCTGTTTTTTTGCAGTGCTGCAATTTCCTCGTCAACCCTGCTGATTTTTTTCGTGTATGGGTTTACCACATACACTGGTTTG
>CAZBWC010000020.1:0-13420 GCA_964495395.1 Microcaldota archaeon | reverse complement strand
AGGCAGAGTTTGCTGACACGGAGCACTGTCCATGATGAGCTATTATCCGGCAGGTTTTAAACCGCTTTTCATTACCTCGTCAAAACCATTACTAAGCTCACCAGCACGTTCAATGGCACGCTCAAATACCGCTGTTAGCAAATTTTCAAGCCCAAGTGTAGAGGCAACTTCGAGGCCAGCTTCAGTAGTCCCTTTTTTGGAAGCCACTAATGCGGTAAGCTCAGCAAACCCCAATCCAGATTCCATAATGGTCTTGCCAGTACCCATTGCAGTATGTGCAGCTATTAGCCGTGAATCCTCTGAGCTAATGCCATGTTGAACCAGTGTTGCAGCCATCGCACCCATAATTAATGATAAGAAACCAGGGCCACTGCCGCTTATTGCAGTCAATGCATCCATTGAGTTCTCGTCGAAAAATCCGATGCGGCCTATGCTGCCAAAGATAGCAGAGGCAACTGCCAAATCACAGTCAGCAGCTGTTTTTGGAGCTATGGCAGTAAATGCCTCGCCTACAAACGCATTTATGTTTGGCATTGCACGCAATATGCGCGCTCCGGAAAGATGTGCGGATATTGTTGCAGTCTTTATACCGGCAGCTATTGACAGGACAAGTTTGCCGCAGCAACAATCGCGCAACTCACCAAGCACAGCAGGCAAATCCTTTGGCTTTACTGCCAAAAGAACTATGTCGCTTTGTTGCACTGCCTCAGCATTGGATGCTTTTGCTGTAGCACCCTGCTCAACAAGCTTTTCGAGCTTTTCTGCATCCTTGCAGGTCACCAGAACTTCCTTCTGCCTGAAAAGGCCTGTAGACAATAGTTTGGAAGCCAGTAGGCCACCCATGTTGCCCGCACCAATTACAGATATCCTTCTTCCATTAAACTGGAAGTAAACCCCTTTCCGTTTTTTGCATGAATAACACCTCGTTTATTTTTGATTATTTTTGATTTCAGAATGCTAAATAGCCAAATGAGTAAAATAAAACAGGCCTTTCTGCTGAGAAAATAAGTAGCGGGCGTTACTGCCCTGGCAGATGCAGGCTAACGGTGCTTGGAAAAAGCTTCGATAATAAAACCGTTGTGCTGTTCATAAACATATTAATGTGAAGAAGAATTTAAAACCCTGAGCAGGCATCGCCTATTTGCTGAGGAGTAAGTTTTGAATAATCATTAAGCTGATCAGCCAGGGAAGTCAAGGAAATTAATCTAATAAAACCTCTATTTTTGGATTTTTTGTCCATATTTTCCAGAGTAGAATTAAACGTATCAAGTTCAAATAATGAAGGTCTTATGCCAAAAGCAGAAGAGTATAGTTGAGAGCCATCCATAGAACCAACAGCATACCTAAGATCAGGATCATCAAAAATAGTCTGTGCAAATACCCCAGTATCAGCAGTAGGGGGAATCATAGCAGGGGTAGGCATGATTAACCAGTATTCTCTCCTCCACAAAGGCCTGCTTACTTCACTGGCAAGCTCATCAAAGATAGCATCAGATTCAAGAGAAAGTTCCAAAGCAACCAGATCAGGAGATGTTTCTATGCCAAGCAAAGATTCAGTCTCTCTTATTTTACGGCATCGTGATAGCCTGCCAAACGATGAATGGCCGAATTCATCGTCAGTAGAATGTGCTGGTAATTCACTAGAGGAAATAACTGGATTAAAAAAATCTCTTTGGACGCTGATGAGTCCTTTCAAAGCCTCCAGCGCCTCTGGAGTAGGGTTGTTTTTTATCCGTTCAAGAAGCTCCTGCAATGTCAGGCATCCCCTGTCCTGCAAATAGGCGGCTTCATCAAAAAACTCTCCTGCTGCAGCTGCATCCAATGACAGGGCACGCGCTTCCAGCAAACAGGAATAGAGGTCAAGAGGATGCCTCTGGGCTGGGGCAATCTCTGGGGCAATGCAACCATTCAAAGCAGGCAGCTCATCAGCAATGAGAGCATGCTCGCGGAGTTTTGACGCAGGTTTGTGATTAGTAGGGACTGCTTCCGATGAATGCACAACAGATACAGAAGAATCTGTCGGCTTTTCTATTTTATCAGTAAACGGATTGCGGAATGCTATGGATCCTGCTAGTAAGCAAACGGCAATTGCAGCAACTCCCAGATGGCTTCTTCTGAAACGCATTATAATTCACCATATATAGTGTTATTTATTGTGAATTATTGTCTGATAAGTTTAAAATAGAGGAGTTGCTTAGCCACAGAAAGAAAGAACCAGCCCGAGCAGCCTTTCGTATTTCAGCCAGCCTGCACCCGCATTGATATGGCCGGAGTTGCGCTCAACAATGAACTCTGCGCCAGTGAGTTTTGCAACGCGCTTTCCTTCACTCAAGTTAATGAACGGATCATTATCCGAGTTGATTATGATAAATTTGCCTGAGCCGCGCTTGATTTTTTTCCAATCAAATTCCCCCTCAACAAAATTATCAATGACCTCAGAGCCAGGAAATTTATCGGCATATGCAGCAACCATAAATGCAGCACGGATTTTTTCACCCGCGCCAAAGCTTTCAAGCAACCTTAGGATAGTTGGACAACCAAGGCTATGGCCAACTAAAATCCAGCTGTCATCGAATTTTTTGACATGCTTTCTTATTTCCTTGAGCCATGCAACCAAATGAGGGCGCATAGTATCAGGCAGGTCAGGAACAACAACAATATGGCCTTTTTCCCTAAGCCTGTCTGCAAGCCAACCTCTCCAGCAGCCGCGTGCATCTCCGCCCCAGCAATGCAGAATAAGGATGTTCATTTTACCACCCCTGCTTGTAAATTGACCTATGAGCACACCTCACCTTTTGTGTGCGGCACCTATAACGTCTTTCATGCTTTTATGGCCGTGTTGCTCAAGCCAATTTTCCATTTCTTCATTGATTTTGCCGAATACCTCTTTGCCCCTGTAATAAGTCGCAGTGCCAACCCCAAGCACCGAAGCGCCAGCCATCAGAAGTTGGACAGCATCCATACCGTAAGTTACTCCGCCTGTGCCCATTATAGGTATGCCAACTTCTTCGTAAACGCTATAAATGCACCTAGTAGTGAGAGGCCTTAAAGCAGGGCCGCTTAGGCCACCCATGCCAAAACCAAGAACTGGGGCCCTTTGCTCTATGTCAATCACCATGCCCGGGCCAGCTGTATTGCCTATATCAACAGCAGCAGCACCTGCTTTTTCTATGGCTTTTGAAACTTCGATTTCGCCAGGTACCCCGGGGGATATTTTAACTATGAGTGGCAAGGAAAGCGCATCTTTTATTGCCTTGGTAATTGCCAATGCATTTTCAGCAGTCTGCTGCCCTGCCATGAGCCCATAACCAGGAGTATGGGGACACGATAGCACAGCTTCAACTGCACTGCATTTCAGTTCTCCTGAGTCAATTGCATTTTGAACATTTTTTGCGAGTTGAGAAAATTCCTTTTCATCCTTGCCAACTATGCTTACAATGAGCATTTCTTTTCTTGACCAACCTGAAAATTCCTTCAGCCCTTCTTTGATCCCTGGATTAGCATATCCAACAGCGTTGAGAAATCCAGCAGGTGTCTCTGTCAGTATAGGGCCTTCGTGACCTTTGCGCGGCTCTAGGGAAAGCGATTTTGTAATCAGGCCCCCTGCACCGTGTGTTGCGATATCCTCAAGGCTGGCTTTTGTCTGGCCAAGTATTCCAGATGCCAGAAATAATGGGCTTTTCAATTGCTTTCCTAGGAAATTGGTTGCCAGCATGCTCATTAGGATCAGGTATAATATGAACCAGAAATGTTTAAATCTAACGTTTATACGCCATTTGGCGAAGTAGTTTTCGGTTAGCCGAAATATTTAAAATACGGTGTACTGAGAGCAATGTATAGGAGCAATACAGAGCGATAAAAATGTCTGAACCAATACACCGTATGGCTGTGCAACCGCCAACCAGGGCAAATAAGAGCCATGATTCCCAGAATCCATTTCATATAATGGAAAAGGATCAAAGAGCCGCAAGAATGCATGTTCATGAACAAGCTGAGAAGCAAGGCGGATGTAATGGTAGTTGTGGCGCGTGCCCCTTTGGAGGAGCCTGTAATGGAAATGGCTCTGTTGAACCCAAAGCTGAATTAAAGCAGGCTGAATTAGGAGACAGCAGGATTATTCTGGAGACACCGGCAACTGCCACAACCAGCATAACAAATAATGCACCTGTCGAGACACAGACTACATTTACCGAGATGCCCAATCAGGCAATGTCCTTTGCTGCAAGCACATCAACATCAGGCGCAGTAACAGCATCGTGCTACAGCAGTGCAGGCATAGCCGCAGGCAGATTTGCGTGTGAAAGAGCCCAGGACTACAGGTCAGAAGAGCATACAGATGCTGCAGGGCGTGCTGAATATGAAACCACTGCGCCTGCCCAGGCAAGCACAAACACAGGAGAAAAAGACCGTGGCGAAAGCCCTGTGGAACAAGATGCACGACAGAATTCTACAGGTGAAGGCGGAATAGCAGTATTTAGCCCAAATGGTATTGCACAGGCTACTCAACAAGCATCAGGCGCGACTAAATTTAAAGTGAACCATGGGATGCAGGACACCCCAGTTATACAACATCAAGAAGAGATGACAGGAACTAGACAAAAAAGTGATAAGACGTTAATAGCATCCGAAACCAAAGCAGGAAAAAACCGAATTGAGAGAGGCCATAATCCCAAAGCAGAAAGCGTTACAGCTACAAATGCGGGCATAGAATTAGCAGCAAAAGGCATTGTGGAGAATTTTCAGCTACCCAAAAATCACGATAATGAATTAGCTAGGGTACAATATGCCGATGTCATTCAAGAACACGGTCAGAGATATAGTTCGCGTGACGCTGCCACAGGCACATGGCCATGGATTACCGAAACCGCTGCAGTTTCGAATAGCCAAACAACAATGCAGGCAGAACAAATTCCATTGAACCAGCATATGCGACACCGCACAGAAACAGCGCGCCATGGCCAAAATGCAAAAGCACATGTTGTTGGCAATTATACCTATGAGGAAATACTGGCAAGCGCATGGCTGAGAAAACTATATGGGCACCTTATAGGCATGACTGATATTGAAACTCCGATTATGCGCTCCGGCAGAAAAACCAAAAGCATAATAGATGCCGCCAAGGCAGCTGGCTTGAAACTGGAGAGCGCCAAAATGGCCAGACTTAAAAGAGATGAGGCCAAAGAAGCAACATTAAATCCAAGGACTACCCGCAAACCCAGTATAGGATATGTTAAAACAGAAATAAAAATTCCAGACAGAAAGAGGGTTTCAGGGAAGTCGCTTCAGGAAGGAGCCAGAAGGAATAAGGAAAGTGATACGCAGGCATCTACACCCCCAGCAGGATTGAGCGAAAAGGAAGTTAAGGTGAATCACAAACCGGAAAAAAATGCTAGAGAGCAAAACATTAGGAAAATGGATAAACGGAAGGCGCTGCGCCAAAGGACTTTACTGCGTAAAAACGCTAAGCGCAAAAATAGCTTCAGTATAATCAAACTTTTAATTGGCAAAAGGAAGAAATCAAAAAGAAAAAGGTGATTTGAAATGGCATTGGCAGAATTTATAGTACTTTTCAGGGAAACACTCGAGGTAGCTTTGATAATAGGCATAATCCTCGCATACTTATACAAGACAAAAAACCAGAAGCACAGTAAGCATGTGTGGATGGGTGCGGGGCTCGGCATTGTACTCAGTGTTGTGTTGGCATACGCATTGGGTTTCAGTGTTGAAGCATTCGAACAGAACGAAGCCTGGTTTGAAGGCATATTTATGGTAATTACAGCTATGCTCGTAACCTGGCTGGTGGTGTGGATTACCAAACAGAAAGAGGTGGTCAAGACACTCCATAAGGAGGTAAAAGTGCATCTTGACAGCAAAGCAGAGCTCGGCCTCATAGTGCTAGTCACAAGCGCAGTATTGCGCGAGGGCGTTGAAGTAGTCCTTTTCCTGACAGGCATTTCACTTAGCACAGGCACGCTTTCAATAGTTGGTTCTGCACTCGGATTTTTGTCAGCCGCAGTCATAGGCTTCCTGGTTTTCCAGTATGCGATAAAGTTCAACATAAATTTATTCTTCAAGGCAACTGCATTTGTACTGGTGCTGCTGGCTGCAGGGCTATTCTCACAGGGCATACATGAATTGCAGGAGGCAGGCATCCTGCCAACTTATATCGAACACGTGTATAACATAAACCCGCCCCAAAATGCGGATGGCAGCTATCCGCCATTGCATGAAAAGGGTGCTGTAGGCAGCATATTCAAAGGCATGGTTGGCTATGATGGAAGCCCAAGCGATTTGCAGGTGCTAGGATATCTGACGTATATAGGAGCGGGTTATGCATATTATAAAAAAGCTTAGTTCCCGAATTTATTTGGTGATGGCATGGTATTTGGAATAGGCGAAGGCAAAATAGACATCATAATTGACAGGTTATCGTACATCCAGGGCGACAAAGTAGCTGGAAAAGTCAGACTAGGAATTAGTAGCCCTAAAAAAGCCAATGGTGTAAGGCTTGAATTGCGTGTTGAAAGAACTGCTGGAAGCGGAAAAAACAGAAGAACAGAAGTGCTTCACTCTTTTGTTCTCGAACTCGATAAAGAAAAAGAGTATAGAGGAAATGAAGAATATGAATTTGAGGTCGTACTGCCCAAACTCCAAGCACCGCAAAAACCAGATGGGATACTGGGAAACATTGTGGATATCGCTCAGGCTTTTGGCGCAGTAGCCTCGCCACCACGGTGGTATCTCAAGGCATCATTGGATGTGCCTATGTCAATAGACATAACAAAACAGGTCCAGCTTAGCGTACAATAGCAAAATTTTGCTTAGCGATTAACTATTTATCATGTGCTGCCAGCGACAGGCATTTTTTGCACGAAATACTCTTCGCACACTTCGGTATGGGAAGCAGGTCAAAGCTTTCCATAGGCCTGTCGAGCATGGTACATATGCGCTCTTCTGCCTTGTCGCTTATATGATGCTCCATAAGGCAGGCCTGCTCAGAAGCCTCTTTGGCAGTAAGGCCAAGTACGTTCTGGAAAAAAACCTGCAAAAGCCTGTAGCGCCGCAATATTTTTCTGCCTCTGTCGTGACCTGAAGGGGTCAGTTTCGCTCCCTTGTAGGACGTGTATTCCACCAGTCCCTGCCTATCAAGCTTTTCAAGCATCTCAGTAACGCTTGAAGGATAAATAGAAAGCTGCTCTGCAATTATCGAGGTTTTGGCATATTCAGATTTTTGGGTGATCAAAAAGATAACCTTGAGATACTCGTCAATAGAACGCGACGGGCTTTCCGGGCTAGTCATGAGGTTTTCCTCTTTACAAAGACGTAAACCTGCAACGCGATTACAACAATACCAAGCAGGATCATGAGTAATTCCCCATTGCCCACATTATTGCCCATGAGGAAGCCTGAGACCATAAGGAAATGGGCGAATGACAAGACAAAAATCAGGTAGTTGAACTGCTGGATTCTTTTCCACCATGGACCAAGAAGCCGCATGGCATAGTCATTGGAAATAGCAGTTAGTATTATGATAATGAAGAATGCAATTGCGCCTAGTTGCAATGGAAGCAACGAAAAGGCTATGGCAATATCCCAGTTAAACACATATGCGAGCAACAGGAGAAAATGCATGAGCACAAAAAAGAATGCACTAATGCCGATGGCTCTTCGCGGCTCTACAAACGCACCAAACTCTTTGGGATTGAGGAACATAAGTGGCCCTATCAGCAGTGTCACGCACAGAAGCATGAAACCGGCAAGCCCGAAGAACCTTATGAACGCCTGGATCGTAGTTGCAGAGGTAGTAGCCATGTATGCGGCCAGTAGTGCAACTGCAAAAAGCAAAATTAACGTAAGAAAACTGGTTTTTTGCATTCCATCACCCAACTGTGCAACCTGTTTTTGAAGCAAGATAATCCAATGATTGGGCACCGCCTATTCGTGTACCGTCGCTGAATATCCAGGTCGGATAGCCACGTATTCCAGCAGCATTGCATACTTCTAGTTGGCCATTGCCATCAGGAGGAGAGCATTCCACATAAGGCAGATATTTGGCAGAGGTGCCGAAAAGATCCTTTTGATCTTTGCAATGAGAGCACCAGAATGCACCATAGAAAGTTGCACCCTTTGGACCCAGGCACTTGGCAAAGCCATCCAGGTTCCCGTAAACCGGCCTGGAGAAGTATACCCAAAGGCCTATTGCAACTGCAACGATTACCAATGCTATGAGATATTTGTTCATTTCATACACCAACTGGAGCACAGGCGTCATCCCCGACTGTGCATGAGGATTCATCGTTAGGAATTCCCCTTGAGGGACATTTTTCCGAATAGATGCACGCCCTGTCTGATACTGATTGGATCTGATTATTTATAACTGTTTCATTGTACGGCCCATACGTTATCAGTACCCGGTCAAGGTCATTAAACACATAATCCGCGAACTGATTGTTTGGAACGCCGTTGACATATATGCCCAATGTGCCCTCGGCATTGCTGCAATAGGACGTGGCATCGTCGAGCACGATACAGGTTGAATTAAATTGCATGCCAAGGCTCTTGAAGAATGAGCCAACAGAGATGTTGGGAAAGTGCTGGTGTATTACTTCGCCCTCACCATCGTGGAGATGCATGAACGGATTGAGCTGCCTTCCATTAGAGGACATGTACTTTTCAGCAGAAAAATCGAACTGCTCGCCGTTGAGGTATAACTTAAAATCAGCGTGCGTATGAAAATCCTCTGGCGTACCGCTTTCAACAGTTAGGCTAAGTGCCACGAAAACAGCCAATGCCAGCACAAGAACGAACAGGCTTACAGGGAACCTAAGCATAATTACCCGCGGATTATTTTCTTCAGTGTTATTTTAAATGTCAGCTGCTTGCCTGCAAGATTATGGTTGAAATCAATGGTAACGTTGCTGCCCTCAATCGAGGTTATTGTCCCAACAGCTCCATTGTCACCCTGGACATAACCGCCGACTGAAGGGCTCTGTCCTTGTGAAGTGAACATGCCTAAATCAGCGACCATAATAAGGTCCTGGCGAACTTCGCCGTATGCCTGATCAGGAGGCAAGATGACTGTTTTTTCCTCGCCTTCCTTCATGCCTACTACGCCTGAATCAAAACCGGCAATCATCTGGCCAGCGCCAACAGTGAATTCCAGAGGAGCATAGGAAGGCCTGAGTGGCAATCCTGCTTTTTGCGCCGCGTCACGCAGGCTGGTGTCAAAAACAGTGCCGTCATCCAAAGTGCCGACATAATCGACTTTTACAACATCGCCTTTCTGAACAGTCATTGTAGTTTCACCCTCAGTATTGTTCTGCCCGCCATTGGCAGAATTGTTTAAACCAGTGCAACCTAAAACCAAAATTGATAAGGCCAAAAGTAACAGTAGCTTGTTCATATAATTATTTGGAAAGCACTATTTATTAGATTACGTTTTTCAGCACCGAAGTTGGGCTTATTTTTAAACTTATCTTTATACTAATTACAACATGGAAATGTTGAGACGGCCCGAAGTAGCAGGACCGAGGGAACGGCTCAGAGCGACTTTTACTTTAGCATTAACCAGATTTGGAGTGTGGAACGCCCAAAGAATGCTGGATGCAAGCATAGAGATTCGAAGGCAAACTGCTGATAGAGGATTTCGAGTAGAAGAGATGAGAAGAGCAGAAGCAGGCTTGCGCAGACAACTCGACGAAGCAAATCATAGCCATGAAGCGGCTAAAGCAGCATTCAGAAGTGCTTGGGCAAAGCCAATGTATGAAGGAATCCTAAAATCAAAATAAAGCACGGATCGATTTGCAGAATGATGCCAACTGACACAGCCTTCGGCTTATCTTCTTTTAGGCCTTTGCGCTGGAAATGGTTTGCGCCTCAGGAAGAAGAATGCAGCAACTGCAATAGCAACCATAACAGCCAGAATAATCAGTATAGGAACTAGCAGGTCGCCCTGTGGTTGACCAGCCTGGACAGGCAACTGGAAAACCTTGCTTTTTACGAGAAAGGCCTCTCTGGAACCAAAAGTGGCATAAACCTGCACGCCTTCAAGATTTTGCATTGTAGCAGCAAGATCCTCATCTGAAAGCTCAACAGGAATTTCACTTACATAAATGCTCCCTGGAGCGATTTGAACCACTTTGTCGCTTTTTATTTTGGTGGAAGAACCTTGCAAGTACAGCTCGGTCTCTGTGCTCACGTAAACAGGCTCAGTTCCAGGGTTTTTCAAA
Organism: Microcaldota archaeon; assembly: GCA_964495395.1. Taxonomy (GTDB): domain Archaea; phylum Micrarchaeota; class Micrarchaeia; order Anstonellales; family Bilamarchaeaceae; genus DATDYG01. The sequence goes on along the minus strand of CAZBWC010000020.1, from coordinate 3,191 downwards.
GTAACCTGCAAAAGTTTGCCTGCCTTATCATATCTCGCACTCATGGCTTCAAGATCAGAGCTATCTGTGAATACGATTTCGCCGAGGGCCCCTTCATACTGGGCAAATTGCTCAAGCGACTGCCTGCTCGGACCGTAAAAGGTCGTAGCCTCAACAGTAACAGTACCTTCATCTACTGAGGGAAATGTAAAATCGTATGACACACCATAGCTGGCTCCACGGGCAACTGAAAGCACTTCTTCATCCTTTAGAAACGAATAATCCTGGCCATTAATTTTTGCCATTATCTCGCTTGAAAAGAACGCTGGCCCATCACCCAGGTTATCAAGAATAAGCTCGAGTTTCTGGGTTGCGGAATTATACGAAATGCTGGATATATTTAGCGATGGAACATAAACCGGCAGAGGAAACATGTCAAGCCCCGATGGAGTGGCGTGATAATCTGAAACCGCCTGGGCAAATTTTACGATGATACCATAGGTTTTGTCCACACCTTCTGACAAAAGCTCCGTCTCAATACGCTCACGCGTATCGTGGAATGGAGTCACAAGTTCATTGCCAACAAGAACATAAACACGTATCTTATCGTCAATCGTGCTTTGCTTGAGATAGTCGTAGGTAACCTTCGGGGTCAGTTGGCCGCTGTATAGTATGGGGAAGCTCCCTTCAACCATCCCTTCTTCGATGAAGCTACCGCTTACTACCCAAACCTGCTTGACATCGAATTCCGACAGGAACCTGTCAACTATTGCGATATTGTCTTCGAATCGGTCCTCGCCAGTGCCAAGATATTCAGGATTGAATTGAGCCACGGCCTGCTTTACTTCTTCGTCAACATATCCGAGCACAATGAGCTCATCAGCATTCTGCACCACATTTTTAACTTCCTCGGCATTTGCCTTGTTAGTGAAAAGCACGTATGCATTTATGCGCGCAGCATAAGGCAATGCAGATAGGGCATTATCAGAAAATGCAGAATCGACAAGAATGAATTTTGTCGCACCTGATTTTCGCGCAAGCTCCAGATTGAAAAGTGCAGCATCGGTTGATTTCATTACAGTCACAGTATTGCCTTCACCTGAGCGCAGCTTTGATTCCAATGAACCGCTGACGGGCAAATCAGAAGATTCAACAAGAAGCACATCTTTATTGTCCCCGACCTTTGCAGCAAGGATATCAGGGCTGCCGGTAATAGGAAGGAATTTTACGGGCAGATCTTTCACATTAGCATAAAAAACTGCCGAGAGTACGTCGCGCCCATCCTTCGAGTTAACAACTACATAGTTTTCAGAGAATAGAAGGACTGACAGTATGATTAATGCCAGAAAAATCTTTTTCATAGAGGTTTTCGCCAGCAAAGATTTATAAGTGTTTAATAGGATAACGTGTGCGACAAAATTATCAAAGGTGCGACCATGAAAAACAAGATACAGGTAATTTTAGGGATAATGATAATGGCAGCCATAGTCATGGCTATATCGAACACAGAGAGCGCTTCAACCACAGAAGAGAGCCGTTGGACAGGAGCAGGAACCCCTGCTTCTGACACCACTGAAGGCGGAAACGTTACAGGTATAAACCTGGCAACTAACGATACCACTGACAAGTGGGCAGCTTATTTTGGTAATGTAACCGCACGCATAGTATTGACAAGCTCAGGATCGGCTGCAAATGCAGTTTACAACTGGACATGGAGCGTAGGGGCAAGTGCCAATGAATCAGTAGCAGGCGATGTTTGTGCCTCCACAGGCTCAGCATATGCATTTGCAACAGTACAAGCAGCAGTCAAGGCAGATATAGATACCAGATGGAGCTTTACTGACGCTTTGGATGCAGACCAGGCAACTGATACCTTTACTGATGAGCAAGCAAATTGTGCACTTACTTTAGCAACAGCAACAGTCGTAAATTCAACAAGAGTGAAAACAGGCCCTGGAGCAGGCTCATGGGATCCGTTCCGCACCTGCGCGTATGATGACGGAGCAACAGCTGCAGAAACAGATTTCGTATTTTGCTCTCAACTCATAGGCAATATGACCAGCCCGGCCAATGCAAGCCTTACGACAACGCCTAGAAACTTCAGGAATGAGAGCGCCAACTTCGAAATAATGGTGCCTACAAGCGAAGGTTCGGGCACTGAAACATATTATTTCTACGTTGAGCTGCAATAGATTTTTTTATTTTTTCTTATTCTTTTTCTTTTATCAGATTCCCCTATAGGGCTTCAGATTAATGGATTAGGATTAATGCTGCAAAAAAGTGGCTCTGTAGAAATCCTGCTTCTGTTCACCTGGTACTGCCCCAGCGGGTTGATCTTTAGTCCAGCGCATCCTGCAGCGCCTTTGCCATTTCAGCAGCAGACTGGAACCGATTGGCTGGGTCTTTTTCCAGCGCGACCATTACGAGCTCTTCTATTCTCGGAGGTATATTGAGGTCAGGCCGCCTTGAACTTAGCGACTCCGGAGAGTCGTATAAATGCATGCGTGCTAGCCTTGAGATAACACTGCCTTTATCGATGCCAGACTCAGCAACTATGAAAGGCGAGGAGCCGCACAAAAGAGTGTAGAGAGTCGCGCCTGCAGAATATATGTCGATTCTCCTGTCTGTGACGCCCTGGGCCTTGAATATTTCCGGCGCCATAAAAGCAAGGCTGCCAACGAAAGTAGTTCCAGTAACCAGAAATTGAGAGCGCCTCATTAGCCCCAGATCCAGAAGCAGCGCCCTGCCATCATCAGCCTGGAAAGAGTTTGACGGTTTGACATCGCCATGTATGAAGCCAAAGGAATGTAAATGCTCCAACGCCCTGCAAACGTTTATTTGGGCATCAACAGCAGCGCACCATTCCATGTGGCCTGTTCTTCGGAGCAGGTGCTTAAGGTCCGAGCCGGACAACAGCTCCATAACAAAGAAGCACAGCTCCCCAGAGCGACCTACAGGCTCGAGAACGCGCACAAGATTCGGATGTGAAAGCAGCTGGCCAAACAGGGCCTCTACCATAAAACCAAACGAAGTCTGCCCGCGGGGATTCTGCCTAAGCACTTTAACCGCAACATCAATTCCGCGCTTAATGTCAAAGGCCTTATAGACGCGAGCATGCGATCCGTGCCCTACCTCCTTCGAAATCAGATAGCGGTCTACCAGCATTTGGTCCAGAAGCGGGTCCGGGCTGCCCTTAGGCCTGCGCTCTTCTG
>CAZBWC010000019.1:9752-14004 GCA_964495395.1 Microcaldota archaeon | reverse complement strand
TCGCTGCAGGCCCGACAGTTGACAGGTCGAACGAACTCGTTCTCGTAGGCGGCAGGGCGGATGTCATAAGCCTGCAGAAGAACGATGTCAACCTTGTCATAGCAAGTGGCGGTGCAAGGGTAACGCAAACCATAATTCGCCTGACCAAACAGAAGGAGATAACCATATTCCTTGATGGCGACCGGGGCGGGGATATGATACTCAATGAGCTCGTCCAGGCAGGTGCAGATATAGATTTCGTAGCACGCGCTCCCGGAGGAATGGAAGTCGAAGAGCTTACGCGCAAGGAGCTTATCAAATGTCTCAGGAACAAAGTACCGTTCGAACAGGGCAAGGATAGCGGAAATGATGACCGCGACCGAAGGGGGGGCCACCGCAGGGATGAAGGCAGCAACATGAATTACAGGAGACCGCAGCCGCAATACGTAAAGCCTCCGCGCCCGATGCAAAGGTTTGAGCTTCCGAAATCGCCCGAGCCTGCAATAGAGCTTGCTGCACCAGTAGCGCAGCAGTCAGTGCCCACGCAACCAGTTGTCGAACTGCCCAAGGAACCTCCAAGGATGGTAAATGACGAGGTGTTGTTACAAGAACTGGATCAGCTTAAGGACACGTTGCATGCAAGATTTTATGACAGCAGCTTCCAGAAAATACGCGAAACGCCTGTGAGGGATGTGATAAAGGCACTGGAAGAAACAAACGATGTCATGTCCCTTGTTTTCGACGGTATCATAACCCAGAGGCTCGTTGACCTCGCTTCAACAAAGGGAGTCACGAAACTGGTTGGGGTAAAAAGGGGCAATGTCAACAAGGTGCCTGAAAACATAAAGATACTTACAAAGACAAAGTAGCTTATGGCGCTCCGGATGCTTGTTAGAAAGCAGGCATCCAGGAACCAGGTATCGAATCTGCCGTAGTGGAGAATGCAAAATGCCTAGAATTTATTTTGAGACATACGGGTGTACCCTGAATCAGGCAGACAGCGACATAATGAAAGGGGTGCTTAGCAGCAAGGGCTATGATATAAGCGATAGCGAAGAGCATAGCGATGTCATAGTGGTTAACACCTGCACGGTAAAGGGAGCAACAGAAAGCAAGATTCTCAGCAGGCTCAAGACCCTTGCAAAAATGAAGAAACGGATAGTCGTTACAGGCTGCATGTCAGCAGACGAGGCAAAGATAAGGAAGGTGGTACCTCAGGCGCCCATAGTAGGCACGTCGTCATTGCGTTTTGTTCCTGAAGCTATAGAGCATGCGCTGAATAATAATGCAATAACTTTGAAAAAATTTGAAGGCAAGGATGCATTGCCACGGGTTCTGACAGCCCCGATAATGCGCCTGCCTATCAACGATGGGTGTATCTCATCATGCCATTTCTGCCAGACAAAGCTGGCACGACCGTTTTTGAGAAGCCATTCCCCAAAAGCAATATCCAAATGGCTTGCTGACGGCGTAACCAAGGGCGCAAGGGAGATACAGCTTACAAGCATGGATTCAGGAGCATATGGGATTGACTTGCGGACTACACTGGTGAAGCTGCTTGATGGCTTGATTACAGAAGATGCTGAGCACACAAAAGGCATGCCAGATTATCGCATAAGGCTTGGGATGATAAATCCTGACCATGCAATGCGCATGGAAGCAGGCATAATCAGGGCGTTGAAACATGCCAGGTTCTACAAGTTCCTGCATATACCAGTGCAAACAGGAAGCGAAAAGGTTTGTAAGGAGATGAACCGGGACCATACTGTGCGCGATTTTGTGGAGCTGGTCAAAAGCCTAAGGGAAGCCATACCGGAAATCACCATTTCAACAGATATAATAGTAGGCTACCCGACTGAAACAGAAGAGGATTTTGAGCAGACGCGAAAGCTGATTGAAGAATGCAAACCAGACATAGTCAACATGTCCAAATTCAGTGCGCGGCCAGGGACAAAGGCAAAGCAGCTGAAGCAGCTTCCAAGCCAGACGCTGAAAAAACGAAGCATGGCACTTCACAATCGCATAAGGGAAATTTCAGAAGAGCGCAACCGCGCTTACGTTGGCAAAACAGTCAGAGTACTGGTAACAGAAAAGCAGGATCGCGCTGGGGATTACACTGGCAGAACCGATAATTACAAACAAGTGGTGCTCAAGAATTTTAGTGGCAAGCTAGGCGATTTCACAACCGCCAAAATCTACAAGGTCAATTACGGGAGCCTGTTTGGGAAGTGCTAATGCACTTCAAGATATTGTAAACAAAAAAGGACAAACGTAAACTTTAAAAGTTTACAAAAGAGAGGCATCACACGTTACCTGTAAACATAAATATCCAGATTAGCATCATCCGCCTTGAGGCTCACAGGGTCATAAAGGCTCACGACCTTCTGGACATGGGCTATTTCCTTCAGACCAGGTGGACTGGTAGCGCGTATGTCCGGACCCAGCTTGTGCACATCGTTTAGATAGATGCTTACCCCATAGGGCGTACCGAGCCTGCCGCTTAATTCGGAGTCTGTTAGTGATGATGACACGCAATCAGATAGAGTGGCATTATTGAGCCTCCTGTCATGCCATGAAAATGCAAGGCCGATTGAATTCATACCTGTGCAATCAGCAGAGGCAGGACTTCCCGGAATAAGGAGCTGTTCCCCTATGCGCAGTGCCTCGAACGTCAGTGCGTTGCTCTGATGCTCAAGGCTGGTTCTCAGGCTTTGCCATGCAGAAAGCAAAGTAACAAGTGCCAGTATGAAGATCACTGAAGCAATTATTGCATCAAAGCTGAAATATTGGCCTTTCATGTTTCCTGCCTCACCACCAGTTTTGACCCGTCGTTTGTTATGTCCAGTATGTTTGAGCACTGATCGCTCCTGAGCAGGCCGCTATATGTCCCTGTGCTATCCTCTAAGCAGTCTTCAAACAAATAATCATATGTCGGAAGAGAATAAAGATAATTTACTTCACCAATGCTGGTGTTCCAGCTTAATACCATGACAGGAGGGCTGCTGTTAAAAGCAACTTCATAGGGCCTGCCGAGCATTTTCTTTGGAAGTATCAGGTTATAGCTAAATCCCTGCCCTGCAACAACCGAGAGGCTTAGCGAATCAGCGATTAACTGCCCCTGCTCTTTGGCCAGCCTTGATTCCTGGGCAGGTATTTCGCTCGTCTGGAGAACCTGGATCATTGCAAGCGCTGCAAGAAGCACGAACAGGAAAACCCCGGAATACATAAAGAATTCAACAGCGACCTGTGCTTTCAATTTGCGATAATTGGGCGGGTTGCCCTTCAATCCAATAGCCACCTGGCTGTTCAGCTTCGGAATCATGCGACCCTCACCTCAACAGTATCGCTGCTGCCAACTTCGACAACTACAGCCGTTATTCCGCGGCGATCATATATGCCGGACGAATCAGGGCCGGTTTTTGCAATTCCTGAATAGGGGGCAACTGCATCATACGGCCCCGAGCTGGTTTCAAGCATCAGCGTAACTTCGTTGTCCCGGACAGTAAGAACATAGAGATTTTGCGGCAAGTCCAGATAAACAGTCCTCTTTGCCCCTTCCCCCTGTATAGAAACCTCGGTGATGCTGTCTGCCAGTATTTTGGCATTTGCCTCTGCCTTGGAGTAGGAAATGTTCTCAATGCCAGACTGGGAAAAGCTCAACAATAGTAGCACCACAGGAACTGTGAATATGACAACCATGCCGACTGTGATAAGCAGCTCGAGTGAAATTTGTGCTTTCATCAGCATTCCGCCCTCCCGTCACTGCAAGCGATATTCTGGCCTGCAAGATAATTCGTTCTGCCCTCGCTTCCGAGCCTGAAATGTCCAAGTACAGAATCGCCATTGCATGAGCTTTGCACTTTGCAGCCAGGCATTCCCCTGATAGCCTCACCATTAGTGCCCTTGAAAAGCTCGCTGTCAACCCTGCTTCTTGAATCAGGCATCGCAGCCCAACCAGCGTTAAGCGCATCAGCTTCGCTTCCGGAACCTCCAACATAAGAACCAACAAGCATTGTTTCAATACCAAGGGAATGTGAACGGCTGTAAGCATCAGCAAACAGCCGCTGGAAATAGGAGGGGGCAGTGCTGTGCGTCGCATAATATCCGCAAAGCGTAAAGTCCCTTAACTCCTCGACACCGTATATGCTAACAGAAGCGCCTTTTTTGCTTGGAACTGCTAGTATGTCATCGTGGTCATAAAAAGCTACGAATAATACTGCAAGGCGACCGTCAGGGGAATTTTTATAGGGCGAGATGATCCTTGACGCATCAA
>CAZBWC010000019.1:4008-9742 GCA_964495395.1 Microcaldota archaeon | reverse complement strand
CTGCTATTGTCGGATTGCAGCCCGAATCATAGACCACGCGATTGAAAGTTTTGGATTCGTCAAGGCTGCCACAGCTATTGGCAGTGTATGTGGGGGCGTTGGTTAGCGCATAAGCCCCAAAATCATTGTAATGTATGTCCGGCTGCACTAGGGAGGTTATCTCGTCGTAAGTGCCTGACAAAATATAAAGAGGCCGCTCGAACTGAGGCACAGTGTCAGCATCAGCAACGCTCACGATACCGCCGTAGAACCATCCCTGCCCTTGCGTACCTGACTGGGCGGAAATAGCAGGGGAGAAGGTAGCAGGGGAAGAAGACGGATAGACAGATGAGGGCGGAAAGAAGAACTGCTTCTGGATAAGAAGGTCCGGGTCATAATCCTGTCCTTCCCTTAAAACCGCGGGATCGACGAAGCCATCTATCCTTATGCTGTCAGTTATATCGTAATGCTTGTCGAATCTTGCCCTGCCGTCATTGCTTTCTGCAGTGAGGCTTATGTCAATCGAATACCTTATGTTGCGCATGCTGTTTTGCACAATTGAAAAATTGCCCACCTGGAAATCAGTAACGCGATAGCCGATTTCGTGCAAACCGCGGTCAACCTGGTCTTTCCATTCTGTCAGAGAGCTGGTGCCCAGAGCCAGGCCGACATTAGTATCGAAATTCCCCCCGTCGGCATATCCGTATGCAATAAGCCCAAACATGCTTTTATTTATGTAAGAGAACTGCACTGAATCAGCAGCTGAGCTGCTGCCTCCAGGCGTTACCGGATTATCAACTGAATGCGCGTTCAGCTGATAGAGGCTGTTGTACGCTATCAGGTTAACCACTTTTTTGACTTCGGATTCTCTTATCTGATCAAGGACTGCCTTTGCATTGCGCAACGTAAACCGTTCGCTAAGGCCCTGCTCCGATAGCTGCACCGTTGCAGACCATGATGAAATCGATAGCACAATGTAGCCAAGCAGCAGGAAAATCGTCAGGGTGAAAAAGAATCCTTTTTGCATGAAAATCACGTGTATAGAGTCAGCTTTACCAGAACGGTGCTTGCAGAGCCAAGTATATAATCACTATGGGGAATACCGCAAACGATATTCGGCCCGTTGCAGCTTAGATAGCGGTTCGGGTTTGAAGGCTCTGGCGGGAGATTATCATAATTGAAAACAAGGCTATAGGCACTTACTGCCATTCTGCTTACCTGCGCAGGCCGGGTTGATTCCAGAGGATCGTTGCGCGTATCATATAACTGGGCCCAACCTCCGCTGTCAGTTTTAAGTTCGAGCTTGTAGCCGAATGATTTGGGAATGTGTGGGCTGATTATAGCGCGTGCATCGCCTGCCGGATCTGCAGTGCCCCGCTGCAATGCCACGTATTCAAGCAGGCTGCCTGTACCATAGCTGCCGCATCCCACGTAGGTAGAAGAGGTGCATGGAGTTAATGACAATGCTTCTAGAGTGTCGCTTGCGAGAGTGTGCACCTGCAATAATGCAGAATAATAGCCAGAGGGTATGCTCGAGAAGAATATGAGTGAATATATGGCAAGAATAGCAAGTGCAAATGCCACAAAAGCATCTAACGAAAATATGAACGCCCTCATCGTGACTATTAACCTTACAAGATTTAAAAAAGAAGCGTTAGGGATTGTCGGTCAGCCATGGCACTAAGCGCTTAAAAAGTGTACCCCTTCTGAGTATAATCAGGTTGGCAGTCACTAAGAAACAGCTGGCAGACAGATAACAATCACATGTGCCAATCGTACTAGCAAAACACGAGAATGAGATTATGAAAAGGCAATATATTTCAGAAGCTAAAAAAGCAGGCGGCAACGTACGGGTAGGCGGCTGGATTCACGAAGTGCGAAACATGGGCAAGCTGAAATTCCTGCTCCTAAGAGACAGGACAGGCATACTTCAGATAATCATAAAGAAAGGCAAAGTGCCTGATGAGCTTGTTGAAATGGAGTTTGGTAGGGAGGATGTCATTTATGCAAGCGGCACCATAACTCCGAACAAAATAGCTCCTGATGGCGTTGAGATGGTGCCTGAGAGCATAGAACTTGTAGGAAAAGTGAGCAGGCAGCTTCCAGTGGATACCACGGAACTGGTGAAATCAGAGCTTGATACAAGGCTCGACCATAGGTATGTAGACCTGAGGAGAAAAAGCATAGGGGCAATATTCGCAATAAAATCAACATTGGCACAGGGATTTAGGGAGGCAGTATCAGCAGAGCAGTTTGTTGAAATACATCCGACATGCATTACAGGAACGGCAACTGAAGGAGGCACTGATGTTTTTCCGCTCCAATATTTTGAAAATCGTGCCTATCTTGTCCAGTCACCGCAGCTATACAAGCAATTGTGCGTAATAGGAGGCATCGACAGAGTATATATGACAGTGCCGGTCTTTCGCGCGGAGAAACACAATACTACTACGCATTTGAACGAGATAATGCAAATGGATGTTGAGATGGGCTTTGCAGACCATAACGATGCCATGGACGTGCTTGAGCGGACAGTGCAGCACATGCTGAAGCAGGTCAATGAAAAGAACAAGGGCGAGCTTGAAGTGCTCGGAGTAGAATTGGAGGTTCCGAAGAAAATCAAAAGGCACTCTTACACCGAACTTGTTGATAAGCTGAAAAGCGAAAAATTTGATATGGATTGGGGGCAGGACTTTAGCAAGGATGCTGAAAAGGCACTGCAGGACGTACTCGGCGAGGAAGCCTATTTTGTTTATGACTGGCCTACTGCGATAAGGGCATTTTATTCAATGCCCACCAAGGAGAACGATGAAATCTGCCATGCGTTCGACCTTATTTACAGAGGCCTTGAAGTTTCAAGCGGTGCACAGCGTATCCATGTTCCTGAGATGCTCGAAGAGCAATTGAAAAAGCGCGGGCTTGACGCTTACAGCTTTGAATTTTACCTTAATGCATTCAGGCTTGGCGCACCGCCGCATGCTGGATGGAGCATCGGGCTGGAAAGAATGGCAATGAAGGTGTGCAACTTAAGCAACATACGCGAGGCCATGCTGTTCCCGCGCGACAGGATGAGGCTGCACCCGTAGGTAAGATTATGGAAAAAATCCAAGAGCTCAAAGGAGCGAACATGGACATTGACTTTTTGCCCAGCAACAAAGTTTCCTGGAAAATGGAGAAATGCCCATGGAATGAAGCAGAGGATAGCAACAAGCACAAATGCGCAGTCAAGAATACCTCAATCTGCAAATATTTCAGGGGAATAAAGAAACTGGATACTGTATTATGTGCATATCCAAAAAAGGAGTGCCCTTAGGATTTTGCCTGCTTCCAAAGAGTTTCGAAGAATGCCCTGTAGGATTTGACTGCTTCTCTGTTTTTCAGCATCATGCCTATAGGCTTTTTCAGATGCAACACTGTCAGGACATAATCGTTGTATATGTAAAGTTCAGTTAGAGTCATCTGATGAAGATACCTGATTTCGTGCAAGGTAGAATGATCATAGTAGGCGTGCCTTGATTTTCGGGAGCGTATATCCTCGTTGAAAATGATACGCACCTTGTAACCCCTTTTGTCTAAGCGTTGCTGATGTTTAGACCAGAAGATATCTGCCTGTTCAGGATCTTCACCAACACTTGCACCAAATACTAAGCTTTCATCCCCTTTTGACATGGAATTTTCCAATGTCAGGAATGCAGATTTTAGCCCATCCCAACCAGAGAACACTTCAATATCGATGTTGTCTTTAGTCTGCTGATAGGTAGACAGTAATGAAGGCAACACCTTAGCAACAAGCTGTTTTTCCTTTTCTATGTCCTGCTCTTTATGCTCAATAAAATCTTTCAGCTTCTCAGGATTAGCAGCATTGAAATGTAATACCCCGTCTTTTTTTACTGAGGACACAAGGCCCTTTTCTATTAGGCGATTGGCGACATCGTATATCTTTGATGGCGAGATATCGGATTTTTTTGCCAGCCGGGTCCTTGTGGTTTGCCCCAAATCGAGAAGGGCTTTGTAAACACGAACTTCACCATCGGTTAAGCCTACTTTTTTCAAATCTGAAATATCCATGATGCTATTTGCCAGGCAGTATTTTTAATTATAAGGATAGTTGCCCCTTTTAGGGACACTCTATGATAAATATGGAAAGGATTATCTTTAATGTTTATATGTGTGGGATAAACGGCATCGTAAAATTTTCAGGCAGAGTACAGGAGGGCCAGAGAATCGTACGCTCAATGAACCAGATAATAGCACATAGAGGTCCTGATGGTGAGGGGATATTTACATCAAAAAAAGGCAGAGTTGTTTTAGGACACAGGCTATTGAGCATCGTGGATATTGAAAACGGCCTTCAGCCGATGACTGTCGAGCACAGAGGATTTACTTACTCTGTAACTTATAACGGAGAGATTTACAATCATAAAGACATTCGAACGGAATTGGAACTTCGTGGCCATGAGTTACGAACCAACTCTGATACAGAGGTATTGATAAGAAGCTATATTGAATGGGGCAAACAATGTCTCGGGATGTTTAATGGAATGTTTGCATTTGCAATTTATGATGGAAAACATGAGCAGGTATTTCTAGCGAGAGATAGATTAGGGATCAAGCCTCTTTTTTGGCAAGTTTTATGTTTACCAACGGCAGCCTGCCCATGGATAGATCTTTTTTCAGAGGCATAGCATCTCTTGAGCCAGGCCATTACGCAACACTGGATAGAAAAGGGTTAGTAATTAGGAGATACTGGAGTATTCCATTAGGCAAACGAAGTATAGAAGCAGAAGAAATGTTAATACAGAGATTAAGAGCGACAGTGACTGCTGCGGTTAGGATGCAAATTCCAGACGAAGTAAAATTCGGAACTGCGCTAAGCGGAGGGCTTGACTCCAGCATTGTTACTAGCGTAGCAGAAAGGAGTTTTGATGGAAGAATCACTTCATCATCAATTAGGTTTGAAGGACAGAAAAATCCAGACTATGACCATGCAGAGATACTTACAGAAGGGAAAAACATAGATTTAGTTGAAACTACTGCAGACCCTGACAAAATAATTTCGGTTATTGATGATTTAGTGATTGCGATGGATGGCCCGCACGATACCATAAGGCAATTGGGATTGCTTTTGCTATATGAAACTTTTGCGAAGAGAAGATGTAAAGTGGTTTTGGTAGGTGAAGGCTCGGATGAGTTTAATTTAGGGTATTATTACACATCACCTGGCTTTAAGATAGATGAAAGGTTGAAATTGAATCCAGAAAAATTGAGAGAGATATGGAGACAGCGATCAAGGAAAGTATCGCAATATTTTGCTCGGGAGTTTTTAGATGATGTAGATATGGACAGGATTATTTCTGAGGGCATTAGAAAATATTATGAACAGTGTGCCAGCACAGAATCTTTAGATAGAATGCAGTATTACTATGCAACAAGATTTCTCAAGTACAGATTAGATGCTAATGATAGGTGTGCTATGGCACATTCAATTGAGGCCAGGGTGCCTTTTTGTGATCATCATGCAGTGGAACTATGCTTGGGTGTGCCACCAGAACTTAATATCAGAGGAGAAAGTGAAAAAAGGATTTTGAGATTAGCTTTTGAAGAGATTTTGCCGCCGGATATTGCCAAAAGAAGAAAATACCCGTTACCAGAAAGTGAAGACTTGAGAGTGCATGAAATGATATCTGACTTGCTTGATAAAGGCGTTGTAGAGGCAGACTCTAGAGTGTGGAAAATCTTAGATAAACAGCAGATA
>CAZBWC010000019.1:0-3998 GCA_964495395.1 Microcaldota archaeon | reverse complement strand
TGAATCATGATTTCAGAAAAAAATTAAAAAGAATAAAAGAGGGCCGAGAAGAAAATATTACAGGGGAGATAGCTATGGGCGAGAATATAACACTTAGAAGCAAACATGTTTTTGCTATACTTACATTTTTAAGGTGGTTTAGGCTTTATTTCAAGATATGACCATCCTCGTAACAAATGATGACAGCCACACAACCGGGCTGGAAATGCTGCTCAGTGCAGCAAAGAGCTTAGGAGATGCGTACGCAATAGTGCCGAACAAGCAAAGAAGCGCGATAAGCAAAGCTCTGACGCTGCATAAGGCATTGAGGTTCCATAGGCTCGGAAATGGCAAGTATGAGCTTAGCGGTACGCCGGCAGACATAGTGCTGTTTGCCCTTAAATCAGGCGAAGTTCCAAAGCCAGACATGGTTCTATCAGGCATTAATTTTGGCGATAATACCACCACAAGCTCCATACTCGCATCAGGCACCATAGGTGCATGTTGGGAAGCAACGCTTGAAGGAGTTCCAGCAATAGCATTTTCAAAGTTCAGGAAGCGCTGGGAAACCAAGCGCATGAAAGAGCATGCCGGCAGTGAGTGGGGAAATGAAAATGATGTACAGCGCATTGTGGAGATAATAAGAATGCTCAGAAAAAAGCATGTGAAAGACTGCTTTTTCAGTGTCAATCTGCCTGCTGAAATTAATGACAATACGAAAATAACATGGCCGGATAAGATACAGAGAATGAGGTTCAGGGCAGTGATAGAAAAGAGGGCTGACCCCGGAGGCACCCCATATTACTGGCTCAGTGGCGATTTCACAAAAAGAGAGAAAGGCACTGATCTTTACGAGGTTGCGGAAAACAACAATATTACCATAAGCACAATAAACCTGGATTTAGTAAAAAATATAAATGCAGATTGAATAATAGTAACAGTAACCTCCCAAGACAAAACAGAAATTTAAAGGCGATAGAATGGACTGGCGAACCCACATATTAGTAGGCTTCGTATTAGGCACAGCGATATTCGGTATTTTCTGGATCCAGCCAGTAATAAGCATTTTTGCACTCGCATTTTTGGCAGGCATAAGCGCACTGCTGCCTGACCTGGACCATGATATGAGCAAAGGCAGGTCGATACTTAATAAGTTGGTTCCGTTTGCCGCATTTGCAGCAGTATCAACAAATACATGCAGCACCATAGAGTGCTTTTTCAACGCACCAAAGATAACCAATATAGTCCTGATAAGCGCGGCATTGGTCGGAGTGTATGCGCTGTTTTTCACCTTTTTAAAGCCAAAGCACAGAGGCATAACACACACCGTGCTTTTTGCAGCCCTCTACGGGGCAGTGTTATACGTATTGGCAGATGCTACAGTAGCAGGCGCAGGGTTCGTAGGCTATTTCTCGCACCTTCTGGTTGACAGGCACGTCCGATTTTTTTAGCCTCTCTTTCTCGAGTACGGAAAATCAGCTGATTGCTCGATTTCAGGGGTAACGACAACCACTTTGTCATTGATAATCTGAACCACACGCGGGTCGCAGACTGTGCGGCCATCTGCCCCAACCGGCTCTAATGAGATTCTTACAGAAACTTCATCAAACATAATATCAGGGCGTTCAGAAACATCAAAATAAGCATCAAGTGCAGTAACAACACCTATAAGCCTTCTTGCAACATTAACCTCGTCAATGCCCATTTCACCCTGCGCAATTCCGATAGGCATATAAGGATCGCTAACAGCCAGCGAGCTGCCGGCTAATTTGTGCTCCTGAGAGGTAAGAACACCGCGCAACTCCCTATGGCCCATACCATGCAGGACAGCATTCAACTGGGCAGCAAAACCTTTTGTACCCGCAGGGCCTACTATGAACGATTCATGTCGGTCTTCAGGCGCAAGCAACGCCATATTGGTAGTCGCAAGGTTTACTGCCTTCATGCTCAGGGTAGAAGAAGGAGTTGTGGGATCAAAAATACGCTCTATCATGAGGCGCATGCTGTCAAATGCCCTATGGCCGGGTTCACGAGACCTTCTTTCCAGCGCATCAAGCATTCTAAGCGCTGTCTGTTTATCAATTTTCTGAGCAGTAGACATGTGTATATTAATGTATAAACGAGTTTATAAACATACCTATTGTGCACAACTAAAGCACAGCCTCTTTCTTGAACTCACATCTGACATCCACTGATTTTTCAAGCCGCTGGTCTATTACGCCGTCCTTGCCATAAGTGTACAGTGTAACCTTGCAGCGGTACATCTGAGGCTTTGTATAAGTGTTCGCATAAACCTTAACCGGCTTTTCAAGTGACTCTTTTGTGCCAAGTATACCAATGCGCAACCGCCCTTTTTGCAGGTTGCTGTCAGGGCCGAGCGAAAGCTTTTCAGGCAAAAGCACGTCTGCCTCGAGCCATCGAACTTCCTCAGAATCGTTGTCAACGCGTATTATCAGCTCCACGTGGTTGCGCTTATAGGCAAAAATCACATCCGGGTGCGCACGCAGGCTGAAATTGACCATGATGATAACAACTATCTAAAAGCTTTTAAGACTAAACATGGCTAACAATATGATGATTCCAGAATCCAAGCTTATAAGGTCAGAGATTACGCTAAGGGATATGTCATTGCCTCAGGAAACGACACTCGCAAGAAAATCCCTTGTGAGGTGGCTTAGCCTGGCAATGGGCCTGATGGCACCTAACGAATCGCGAAAGCTTTTGCTCGATGTTATTGAGGCACTGGTGTTTTTCCATGTGAAGAAGCAGATGCCTACAACAGCACAGATAATGGAGAAGATAGCTGAGCTCAGCGGCACCGTGCCAAACCAGAAAACAGTATATTACCATCTGCTGAACCTTAAAAACAGGGGGTTCATACAGCGAAAAAAAGGCATGTACTGCTTTAGCGCCGAAGAGGGCAAGAGCCTCAGCAAAATAGTCAGGGAACTCTACGAAGCAAGGATGCATGCAGCATTCACGACAATGGAAGAAGCATTTGAGAAGCTGGAAAGCAGCTACCGCTAATTAAGGAGGACAGAATAACATGGCCGTGGTTTCGGGATTTTATAAATTGCCAGTTGAAGAGCGCCTTAAGATACTTGAAAAGGAAACAGGCATTAGCAATGAGGACAGCAAAATCCTTATGGATAGCGGAGCTTTGAAGCTGGAGCGCGCAGACAGGATGGTGGAAAACGTAATAGGCGCAGTGCATCTGCCACTTGGCATAGCAATGAACTTCCGTATCAATGGCAAGGACAGGTTTGCGCCAATGGCAATCGAAGAGCCGTCTGTCATAGCTGCAGCAAGCAAGGCAGCAAAGCTCACGCTGCCAGAGGGCTTCACCGCAACTGCGGACGAACCGATAATGCGCGGCCAGATACAGGTCATGCATGCCAGCAAGGATGCAATGGAAAAGCTCAAGAAAAACCATACCAGGCTATTTGCAGCAGCAAAAGAATACGGGAAACCGCTCGAGCCGTATGGAGGCGGCCTTAAGGAGATGAAATTCCGCAAGGAGAAAAGCGGGCGGGGCGAGATAGTGATAGTCGAGCTGTTCGTCGATGTTCGTGATGCGATGGGTGCTAACACCATAAACACCATGGCAGAGGGCATAGCACCCGCAATTGAGGAAACCGCCGGCGGAACAGTAAGGCTCAGGATAATCAGCAACCTTGCAACAGAACGAAAAGTACGTGTAAGTGCAGTATGGAAAAAGGAGCTTATAGGCGAGGAAGCAGTTGAAGCGATACTTGATGGTTACGAGCTTGCGAAGGTTGACGCATACAGATGCTCGACGCATAACAAAGGCATAATGAATGGGATTGACGCAGTGGCACTGGCAACAGGCAACGACTGGCGGGCAATAGAAGCAGGAGCGCACAGCTTTGCTGCGATTGGCGAATACAAGCCGCTGACGAAATACTGGAAAGACAAAAACGGCAATCTTGCCGGCGAGATAGAACTCGCATTGGCAGCAGCAACAGTCGGTGGCGCCGTCAACACATTGCCCACTGCCA
>CAZBWC010000018.1:4780-14098 GCA_964495395.1 Microcaldota archaeon | reverse complement strand
TTGATGTTCGCAAAACCTATATTGATGCTTCAAATGAATTTCTCGATGGCCTAAAAACATGGAGGCCTGCTGACCAAGCAAGTGCTGAAGCACTTGCGGATGCTGTGCGTGAAGCCGGAGGGGAGCATGCTGAATCTCTGGCTGCAAAGCTAACTAAGATGAAACCTATTGTTCAGTACTCCCGTGAAGAAAAAACATTGCTTATGCGGGTAGTTTTCGGGGCAGTTGAAGGGGCAGTTGCTGAAGGCGGTGCTATGGCTGCTGCTCAAAAGCCGCTGGTTTCTGCTGCGCAGGAATTTTTAGGTGAAATCGTAACTGCTCGGGTAGGCGCAGGCAGCTCTTCATCTGCATTTGATATTCTTGCAGGATTTAATTTTTCAGGCACCATCTCAGATGATGCAATGAGGGCGCTTTCTATAAGGCTTGGTGAGCTTTCTGCATTTGAATTGCGGTCTATTGCAGTGGCAGGCGGGCTTTCAGAAGCCGAGGCACAGGCGCTGTTTGAGAGACTGCTTGACCCAAGGAGAGCAGGCAATATCGACGATATAATTGCCTCGTTGGCAAAGTCTGATGACAAAGTTAAAGCTACACTAAATAAGATTAGAGATATTATGCTTTCCAGCAGCCCTGACAAGTCAAAGGTAACTGCTTTAATGAGCTCTCTTGACCCATCTATCCGCGCTGAGCTGGCATCTGAAATTGACCATTTGTTTGGGCTACTCCAAGGTTCAGGTTCACGTGGGGTACTTACTGCTGATGCTGTTTCCGAATCTTACCGGGCGGCAGTTAGCAGGACTCTTTCAGACGGGGCTATCTCAACCCTATCTATTCCTCGCAGTTCCAGAGACGTCGTTGCTGCATTACGTGCTCATATAGCTCAAAATCCTGTTCTGAATGGGCTGATAGAGCATGCGCGGTCGTTTGACCTTAACATCGAGTCCCTTTATGATGAGCTTGCGGCAAAGGTTGCTGCTGCTGATACACGCGCCTCTGCTGTGAGAAGCGTTTTCTCTGTTGATGCCGCTACGCCTACAAGGACATTCTTTGCTAATTTAAGGTACTGGGCTACTGCAGGACCTGCGTGGAAGGGTGGCAAAGCGCTACTTGAAAAGGCAGGTCGCGGGGTAAACGCTGTTGTAAAAAGTCCAAAAACTCCTAAAGTTGGTGGTGCCGCAGTAGGTATTTTGCTGCTTGCAGGTGCCGGTTACGGTGCCTATAAAGCCTATAAACTATGGTGGTCCGAAGACGAAGAAGCAGGAGAGGCGTCAAAAACAGCATCTTCTGTGCCTGCCAAAGGGCCAGCTGTTACTGGCTCTGGGCAATTACAAACCACTAAGGAGGAGCTGGAAGCACAAAAGGCTACTGAAAAAAGGCAAGCTGATAAAATTGCTGTTGCCGGTTATCTGGCTCAAGTTGGAGATATCAAGCCTGATTCGCTCACTCCGGCTAATGCTGAATTTCTGAGGCAGAACCCCTATTTCTGGCTTTATCTGGAATATGGGGCAGAGCTTAAGGCACAACTTAAAGATGTTGCGTATATGAACCAGCTCATTGATAGCGCACGCGCTTCATCTGATGTGAAGACTGCATTATCTGCTTATCCTGCATTAAAGGCTGCCGATGGCCTGAGGGATTTTGCTTCTAAGATTGAAAAAAAAGCTATTAACGACCCGTATCTTAAAAGGGAACTTACATACGACCCTAAGCAAGAATCTAAATTTGACAGAAATTCGCCTGTTTACCACCTGCATGAATGGCTAAAAACAACGAAACCTGCAGATACGATGCGTTAGCCGCGTTATATCTAATGGTCTTATGCCTGGTGGTATAGCCTCAAAACCTTCGTCTTTATACCGCGCCAAATTAATAATTCGGCTCGATCTATCCAGAACCAACGATATAAAAATCCGGTTTGGTAGTCGGCATTACTTAGTGGTTCTGTATAGCCTTTGGCTTTTCATGGGTTTTCGGACTCACCTTTAAATATTCTCTGTTGCATAAAATAGACTATAATGATTCTTAGTATGAGGTGGGTTGATTGGCACAAAAAAGCAGGATTGCAAGTTTGGCGTCTGCAGCTGCCTCAAGAGGTGCAGCAGCAGCACGCGTTTTAGTTCAAGGGCCAGGAGCTACTGTTAGTCCTCCTGCTCCAATAACCGAGCCGCCACAAGCGCACGCACCTCCTACCCCGACAATAGGTTCTGGCTTAGTCGCAGTTGCTGCAACCACAGAAATTCCTGCTTCAAGCGCATTTGCTGACCTGACGGGCATGGAAGTTTCTGGAGATGGCAAGCATGCAGTCAGAAATCTAACTGAATATTTACGAAGAAGCCTTATGGATGATGGCTGGTTCTGGCAGTTTGCAACATCGGACCCGGTGCGCAATGCACTCACAGCCCTGGAGGATGATGCTGACGGCCTGAAGCAAAACCTGCTTGCAAAATTGCAGCGCACAAACCATCCCTCAGAGATTGGCTATTCTGACAGGGAAATCAGGTATCTATTGAAGGCAATGCTCGGTAATAGGGGAAGCATTGCAGGTGTCGCTGGTCAAGATGGTCAGGTGCCTGATTTACAAGCTGACTTTGTTAATTACGTTCTTGTCTATGCCGTTCGCATGGGCGAAATCCAGGATACAAACGGCACAAGAAATGAGCTTGCTAACCTGCTTGAGGGCCTGGCAACTGACAAAGGCGGGCTCATAGACCGCACTGGGATAATGCGTGACCTGGTTATGAGCAGGGCTATCAAATTTGCTGATGCGCTTGTAGCCGCTGCAACTGAGCTGTCAGGTGCGGATGCAGGCCAATCTTTCAAGGCAATGCTCTATTCAACAAGAAGCGGTGGTGACATAAGCGGCTGTGCAACATTATTTGCAGGCAGCTATGGGAATAAGGATGTGCCGGTTGTTTTCACAGGTTTGCGCAAAGCTGTTTCTGATGATACTCAAGCATATCCTGACAAATCAATCCAGGCAGTTGTTGCTGCTGTTACGCAGGCAAAACAAACTGAAGAGGGCGACCGCGTAAACCGGGAATTGGCATTGGCAAAACAATTCGGTGTGCTTGCCCAGGCAATACCTGATCTGCTTACTCGCTACCATGCACATAACTTAGTTGTTGCCTGCCTTAGAAAGCTTGAGCAGGAATGCAGGCAAATGGACAATGCAGTTTCAGGATTGAACAAGGCACTTGCTGAGCTTGATGAAAAATGTGCAGGTGAAAAAGACAAACTACTTGCTAAGCTTAAAGAGGCGTATGGAATTCCTGCCGAACTTTCAGGAGATGATCTTCTTAAGACATTATTGGCCGCTGCAAAAACAGATGCTGCGACATTCAACCGTGTTCTTGGCGAGTTCGAGGAGCGCCTTCGCAATCCTGTATTACATGGACTGAAGCAGAAACTTGAGGCTCCTGCGAGCCAGTTGGACCGTGCATTGTTACGTGCTTATCTAAGGTTGCATGACCGTTTACCGTTACTGTATGGCTCCAGGGATGAGATTGGCGGTGTTGAGATATCTGTGCCACGGCATCTGCGCAGGCAAAGCTCAGGAGTTAAAGAGCATGCCCTTGATGCTGCACGTGCAGTCGGAAATGTGTTAAGCGCCCCGGTCTGGCCATTTGGCCACAATGGGCTGGTGGCACGCGATAACTGGCGTACTGTTTTCCGCATGCTTGGGCATGGCGTTGCACGCACCTGGAATTATCTTACTGAACCTTCATTCATGAAAATGCCCGTGCCTTTATTCAGAAGGGGCGGTGCTCTTGCAATTGTTGCTGCGCTTGTTTTCGCAGTTCCCCCGCATGGCCGGCATATGCGCGAAACGGCAATGCTTGCAGCACAGGGTATTAGTTGGCCTGTGCGTGCTTACGCACAGCTGGTTGTTGAAGGGGTGCCTAAGATACCTTACCTTATTGTTCCGCCAGAAGTCGGGGCAGGGCCTTATATTGATTATGAACAGGTTGCTGCAAATGCAAGAATTAACGCAAGGATGCAAACTCAGTTCGGAGTTCATAGCATGGAAAACGCATTGTTCTTAGATGTCCATACTAATTTACAGGCTTGGTTATTGTCACTTCCAAGTGCACATGTTAGAGTTGATGATATGGAGCCTGCTATAACTGCATTAAGGACAGTTGGCACTACTGAGCAAGGTTGGCTTGATTCACGTGGAAGGCAATTTTTGCTTGACAGAAAGCTAGGCACTGATACCACGCCGAAACCAAAGCCAGAGCCTGCCGCGGATAATATGCGTTAGGTGCAAAACATGAGAAAATTATTTCGGATTACTAAAGGCCAACCAGAGGGGGCAGTACCCCCTCTAGTTTCCCTGGGATTCCTGACTCCCCCTAAACCGGGAAAGCTGCATTCATCAGCTGCCAGAGTGGCATTTGCATTTCTCGCTCCATTGGTTGCAGTTGCTGCTGCGCCTGTAACCTTTAATAATGGTTTTGAGGTGAATAATGCTATGGCGCTTTCTCAAGCTGATGCTCAAAAATTTGGCGAACAGGCAGGTGTAGCTGCCAAAAACTATTTTAGCTCCAATAGCCCCGCAAAAAAAGCTAAGGCTGTAGAGCTTCTTAATCAGCATGCAACGAATGATGATTTTTGGACAGCATTTCTAACTGCTGCTAATCTTACTAGTGCTACTTACCGAGCTTACAAGGATGCAACACCTACAGGCCAGACGTGGGCTGGTTTTCTTGATTATGCAAAATCACAACTGGCAAGAAAAGCTGCACCTCGAAGAACACCCCCGCGGGAAGCAGTACCTGCTAGAGCACCTGTTCCAAAACTAGAAGACCCCAAAGTTGCAGAGCAAAGGGCAGCGCAGGAATTCCAGAAAATGGTTCAGGAGTTTGCACGTGGAAAAAACCTTGCCGTGCATCTGGAAGCACTGGCCAAATTGGATCACGCCAAACAAATGGAATTTTTCAACGCAGTTTATGATGCGCTCAGGCAAAGCGACAGGGGCGGATTTTCAAAAAGGGATTTCCCTGATGCTAAAACAGATGGTCAAAAGGTTTTGCATCTGCAGACCTATCTGGCATTGGATCCTACACTTAAGAACAAGCACAAGGATGTTGCGCTTGCCTATCAAAAAGCATTGGCAGAGGCAGGAGTCAGCGTAGATGTTAGTGATAATTTTATGCAGGGTATAAGGAGAACTGGCTACATCTCTGTTGAATTCATGAAAGCGCTTGCCATTTATTGTGCAGTGGCAAATAACACCTGGGAACCTCACGGAAAGGAGGCAGGGGAGAAAACTGCGCTTACTGCAGGTGCTCATGCAACTGCTGTTCCTGTTGCTGCAGCACGTACCATGGTTGAAGTTTGGGATAGTTCTAGCCTCCAATCAGCCATATCTTATTTGAGTGGCGATACTACCAAACTCTTCAGCGCAACAACCCTGGAAACATGGCTTCAGATAAAATTCCAGCAGGGTTATAAGATTGCAGACTGGGATGGATTCATTGGCTATTTTGAACAGGCTATTGCTTCAGGAAAATACGGGAAGCTGACAACAGATGCCGATTATGCAAAGGCATTTTCAGAGCGCAATCTCGATTCACTGCTTAACAGCGGCCAGCTGTCAGCATACATCGCGCATACGCCGCCGTTTACTGCTGAGGATAAAACCAATGCCCTTTATTCAGGTGACATAAGTGCGGTTGTCGAGCTCAATCTAGGTATACCTGTTGGCAGCTCACAATCTGCTACACTGTTACGTGCAAATGATGCTTATGAACTTGAAAAAGCCAAGGCAGTGCAAGGGCTGTTGGCAAAGTTGCAGGATGTCACTACTATTGCTACTGACAATCCTGAGCTAGTGGCACTTGCGGCAGTTGTTGCAGGGGCAGCCCCTAATCCAATAGAGCTAACCGGACAGCTTGGGGCACAGGAAAAAGCAGCCATTTCGGCAATACAGGATTTCCTTGCAGCGCAAAAGGCTGATAAAGCAAATACTGCCTTTGCCGATGCATGGACGCAATTGCGTGTCGGCGTATTCACGAGAAAAGGCGAATTCGATCTGGCTACTGCAAAGGCGCTTACCGCTTATCTAAAGCTGATGACTGATAGCGGCAATCTAGACACGGCTATATCTGACTATAACAGCGTGGCGCCACGCGGGATGTAAGCTTCAATTTGAATCTTCCACGCTTTGTGTTTTTTCTCCTGTGAATTTGTGACTATCATTTAAAAACTCTTTTAGGCATATTTACAGTCATGGGGGCATCAAATATCAGACGCTTAGCCTATATCAGGGTTTCGAAGAAATTGCCCAGTGCCTTCCCTGAATTTTCTGGTGGTTAAAATGCCTGCGCGCACAAGAAGACTATTTCACGTAGCAGAACCTGTGTCCGGACAGTCGCGCCTTGCCCGCACATTCCGCAAGCTCACTGCTAGCTTCCTCCTTCTAGCCACACCCGCATCAATTATAAATGGCTTTTGGCATAATAATGCCATGGCCCAGGCATTAATACCGTTGGAAAGCAAGGCTCAAATATTAAGCTGGCTTGGCGAAGCAATATCATTAGCCAATTCTGTTCCTGTAGATGCCCAAACCAATGCAGCGTGGAAACAAAAAATGGAAGCTGCAAATCCCGAGGGTACGCGGCTTGAAACTCTTCACAGAATGCGCGGCAACCTGGGCGGTTATGGCGGCCTTCTAACTGAATTCGAGGAAAAGGGAAACTATTACGGACTTGGATTGCTTTATCTGTACGCATTCACTATGGATGATGTGGCCTTTGCGCGATTTGGAACTAGCGGCACCTATAGGGGCGAGTTCCTGGAACCAGCACGTGAATATTCCAACCTTCAGGCAGTAACTCCTGTTGCAAGCGAGGCTGCCCTTTTGCTGTCAGTGCTTTTCACTTCAGGCGATGTTGATAATGCCCATTCTAATTTCCTGCGCTTATGGTCAGACAACCGTGATAATGCCGCTTTCGTCCAGGTGTTCGAGGCACGCGTCCGCTCAATGGGCGACTTATATTCTGCTGTTACTGCCTTCAAAAGGAAGCGCGAAGAAAAATTCCGCTACGAAGACCTCGCCACTGCAATGGTCGATGTGCACAATGAGCTTGAGAAGCACCCTACAAAAATGAGCGAGCATGTTTACAACCTGTACGGCCAGGAGTTTTCAAACGCCGTCATGAGCAGGGCGCTCCTAAGCGCAACAGTGGTGCAGAATCCTGAGATGCTGCTTCAGGTTGCGGCGCAGCGTATTGCTGAAGCACGCGTACGCTGCACTGAACTGGGCATTGCTGGCTCGCCACAGGTTCTGTCTGCATTTGCCTTTCTTGATAGGAAGATGGGCGAAATACTTGCAATTGAGTCCACTGATCCTGTGGCATATGCCAAGGCGCTTCAGGAGTTTGTGAAACGGGTTCCCACTGCTGATAGGCTGAGCCTTGCTGTGCAGACTTCTGTGAAGCAGGCAAATGCCATGAAGCTATTCTATGAGGGAAAGACACCATCATCATATACTATTGACGATAGCTGGCTCTCGCGAATGCGCAGCCTTATAGATTCCTATGACCAGACAACCGGCTCACTCAAGGCATCGAATGAGCTTCTTTATGCTGTGTATTCCGCTTCAACTGCCGCGATTGTCGGTGCTGATATGGAGACTATCAGAAGTGATGTCAATTCTCTCGACAAAAATCTGCGGCTTGTGAAGGCATCCATGCGTCTTATGCAGGGCGGTCTTAATGAAGGTAGCCGGGAAGCAGTTGATGAAGAGCTGAGACAGCTTCAGATTGACACTACTGTATCAGGGCTTCCAGAGGATGTTGCTTTACGCGACCTTATCGCTTCAACACGCGTTTCGCTTGCAGGGCTTAACCTTTCAGACCCTTATGATGTTGCATTCCTTCATGACAGGTTGTCTATACTCGGAACTGTTTTAGCCAACGTCTCTGATAAATTCCGCGACCGCGTTGCAGTACAATATTATTCATCATGGCATGAAAGGCTGTCAGGCGTTGAAGGTTATGAATCGCTGCCTGCAGCTTTGAGGGTTATTCTTGACAATGGTTCTTTTCTGTCATCAAAGCAAGCCGCGGAACGCGTGCTTGATGGCCATGAATTCACTTCGCGGGTTACGACTCTGAATCGCGGCCAGCAGACAGTTGTTGAGCGCACCATGAACGCGAACAACGAAGTGCTTGATGATTTCCGCTCGCTCTCGCTTGAAGCGCAGTATTCAGTGCTATCGCTCATGGAGCGCAGTTTCGGTTATGGCTGGTCTAGCCAGGACGAAGCTCTCGCACGTTTTGCAGTGCTTGTTTCAATATGCCAAGAATTGCCTCAGGCATATGTGCCGTTGTTTGTTGAAAATGCTGCTTCAAAAGCAATCGGTTATGACCCTGTGAATATGGCGCTGTTGCTTGGAGCTGTTGCATCTTCGGCGCACTTATACTCCAGCAGGGGGCAGTATAAAGAGCTGGAGGCGTACCTTGAAAGCGTGCCTAAGCTAATTGACCAGGTCCTTCTTCCTGGAGTGATTGATGCAAGGAACCAACAGGTGCGTGCAGGGACAGAGGATATTCGCATTCTCCAGCCTTCTGAGCAGAGCGACTTTGTGACACTCTATAATCCTGCAACCCGAATCAGGCTCAATGTTCCGAAGCGCATTTATCAGCGCATGCAGTTTGCAGTCCAGCCAATAGAAGCAGGCCAATATGCTGATTTGTCCCAGGGCTTTGCCCCTCCGCCTGACCTTGCTGCTACTGATGCAAGATTCATGGAAGAGCGCATGCTCGAAGCACGAATCTCTACGCCAGTGCCATTTGTTCAGGCTCCGCTGGCACTTGACAGACTGTTTCTTCTTGTGCCTCAATTCATTCCTGATGCAGGCGATTTCTATGGGGGCAGTCTGGACACATCTGGCGGATATACCCGAACATCAGCATCTTCAGAAGAGGCAAAGTCAAGCGATGAATTTTCAATGTCACGTACCACTGCACGGGCTATTGGTGAAGGCGGACAGCTTGTTGAAGCGACATACGACCTTACCAAAAGAATGCATACTGACTTCGAGCCAGGCACTGATACTGAAACAGGTCATTCACTGACTGAATCGCATGAAGGTACTGTGACTGTCAGGAATCTGGAGGATGTAACTGGAGTATTAGGCGGTGAAACCGCCAGCGTGGATGCTGAAGGTTATCTCAGGACAGACGCAGGCAGGCTTGAAACACTGAGAACTGCGATAAATGCAACTGCGCCCGGCGGTGCTGATACTGCACTATACTTCGAGCGTCAGTATCAGGGGCAATATCAGGTAGCCACTGATGCCGAGCTTGATGATTT
>CAZBWC010000018.1:0-4770 GCA_964495395.1 Microcaldota archaeon | reverse complement strand
TGCTTTCAAAGCTTGCAAACGGCGGAGAGCTTACTGAAAGAGAGCAGGTTATACTCATGGATTTGAAAGGCGATGAAACAAGTGTTGATGATTTCAGCGCGTCAGTTACAAACAGCATAAGCATTGCTGCTGTGAACTCAGCCGCAGAGCAAATACTGGCAGATGCAGTTTCAAATGGCTCAATCGAAAATGCAGATGCAGTTGACCGGAGTGCTCTTAATGCAATGTTGAACAGGCGTTATCAGGGCGAAGCTCTAACTCCTGAAGATGCGGCATTGCTGGAACAGCTTGAATACACCTCCGGTAGCATTGATTCAAGGCTCGGAGATGCAAAGGCTGGAGCAGTATCTGCGAAAAAAGCCGAGTTTGCCGGAGCAGCTGAGCAGCAGGATATTTACCATTACAACATGCGTGTTTTCAAGCGTTTTGATGACGGCAGTTTGGGTGAAGTCACTTTCAGGACTCTTACAAAAGAGGAAGCAGACCGCATTTATCAGCTTGTTGCAAGCGACCTTGTTTCAGCAGAGAAATTCCATAGCCAGTCTGTGGCAACAGCCCAGAAAGTATATGGGCGGGGCAAAGTGGTTTTGGGAAGCAGGGAAGACCTGATAACATACAATGCTTCTGAGCTTGACCTTGACGGTGCAGTGGTTTATGCCGGTGACCAGGCAGCATTCCAAGGTGCAGGCGTAGCATTCCAGGAGCGCAACTGGGGCGGCCATGCTGATTTCGAGAATACCCGTGGCAGAAACTTGGTTCTGGGAGTGGGCAGCAGGGACGTAGATAACAGGCGCTTATGCGTTGGCAGGCTTTATCTAAGCGACATTGATTCGATAGCTGTTGAAAGTGCCGACACAGGTAGCGTTTCATCCGGTACCTACACTCAGCAAAGTCCAGGAGTTCATTTCCAGGCAACCTATGTTCAGGCCCAAAAAGCCAGCGTTAATGCATTTGCAGGGCTAAGGGACAGAGACAGCGATTATAATCTTGAAGCAGGGGCAGTTGGCAATTACCTGGCTGGCAAATGGTTTACTGGCGGCGGCGGCCTTGTGCGCACCTCGGTTGAATCAGGGGATTTCGACCGCGCAAATTTCATGGGATATTTTGCAGACCGCACACTAATGCGCTATGTTGTTGCCTCAGGGGCGTTCCAGAATGCGCAGAACGAGCAGGGCCAAACTGAGTTGGTTAAAAACCTGTCAGCAGGCGGAAGGTATATGCTTGGCGATATATTTGGCATGGACGTAGCAACACTCACTGGAGGCGGTGCTATTCAGGACAACAGCTGGAACGGTGGCTATCTTTCATTACGCTACGATGATCAGGGAAGATTATGGTTCAATTCATATGAGGCACGCGGGCTGTACATTTCCCGTGAGCAGGGTACCGAAGCTGAACAGTTTGCACTAGGCCTGGCTGGCATTGCACTGGAAGCGCCCAATCTTGATGTCGAGCTTTACGCCACTTCAGGCCAGATACCTATGGCTGCTGAGCTGAAGCTGCATTTCGAGCCATGGCATTTTGTTGCAGGCGCAGGTGATGTTGGGAGATTCGGCAGGGGCATCTGGGCCGGCGCCAGTTACAGGCAGCCTGAATTTTCGTTATCGCTGCTTGGCTCGGTAGGTGCAGAACTGCAAGGGACCTCTGCAATTACTGCACAGGAGGGTGCACTTATCGGCAGGCTAAGGCTTAGCTCTCCGGTTGATGAGGAATCACACTATCTATTGGCAGGCTATTCTGTAGGGCGCCAGGAAAAAGTTACTACTAACGATGCTCATCTTACTGATGCTCTGCAGCACACCTGGCAGCACGATTTCCAGACGGGATATCTCTATCGTGGTGATATAAGCAGGGGAAATCTTTCTGCAGGCCTTCAGCTAAGGGAGCACGGCAGCGGATTGCAGTCATGGGAAATTCCTGTGCATTCTACAGAGGCACGGCTGGTGCTTAATGGCAGCTATAGCAGGGATTTGAACCTGTGGATATTCGATTCATTCTCAGTTTCGGGAAATCTAGGGGTCTTCCTGACAAGGAGCAGAACTCCGTCTGGCTTGCAACTTACTCCTCCTTCAGACGTCCTTGCACAGCCCGATATTGCAGGCGCGCTTCAAAATTCCACTGGGAGCGAGCGCTGGACTTTCCATCTGAATATTGGTGCTGCCTTCTAGTAGTCAGACAAAGTAATTTTGAAACAGAAGATAACATCAGTCTCGATTGGCGCAGATTAGCCTTTCTTCGCAAAATTAATCTTAGGCGGCATTACTGGTGCGGGTATGCCAATCGCCTTTGCAACCAGTACGCCGTTAACCTGACAGGCATAAGAAATAGTATTTGCCACAATCTTTGAAAGCAGCTCAGGTATTACCTTCTTCTTTTTCCAGGTGCTTACTGCATCGTCCATTTCCTTTTTCGTTCCGCCTACGAGCACGGTGCCCTCGAATGTCAAAGTGCCTATGCCTGGCTTGTATGCTATGGTGTGCGAGAATTCAAGCAGAAGAGGGCTGTTTGCCTTGGTGGGCTTTTTCATTGCATTTATGTTCAGGTTAATATCCACTGCTGTAAAAGGCGCAGTCTTGGTATTCTCAGCAACTACCTTTGAAAATCTCATTCCTTCTATCTTCATAAATATCCCAGTCAGCTTACTGTGTTGGATTTTTTAAACCTTTTCAATCATTTTTTTGCCCTTTTCACTCGGCTCTATTTTTATTTTTCCGTTGAACTGCCTTTGCCATTCTGCATCAAGCTCCTTGCCTTTATGAAGCCTGTCAAGGCAAATTGCCAATGCTGCAACTTCGCTGTGCGGTTGCGTTGTCACTGAAACATTGTAATCTGCAAGCTCATAAACGTCCGGCGGTACCTGCTCCCCGCCGACAACAACAAGAATTTTCTCGTGCTTTCTGATTTCAGTTATCTTATCAGACAATAGTTTGCCGTACATAGTAAGATGCACCACTGCATAGCCGTCTGCCTTGTGTTGCTTGATTATTTTTGAGTGTTTTTCGGCATACTCAATGCGGAATTCAGTGCCCCACTTTGAATTTATGCGTTGCACACTCTCCTCAAGCCCGCTATCATGCTGTCCTGTGTACGCCATGCCTGAAGCGCCAAATGCGCGTGCAACCAAAGCAACATGGGTGCTGATGCGTTCATCCCTTGGCAACCGGTGGCCTAGTCTTAGAATGGAGATTTTCATAAGAAATGTTTCATTCCAAAAGTTTATCTAACATGCTGCTGAAGCTCGAGTAGGAGTAACTGCCCCGAATAATTTCCCCTGCTCCGTTTCTTTTTCCAATAACGAATGTGGGTGTTGAGCCCACATTTATCGCAGAGCCATCGCTATAGTCATCCCAAACTTCTTCCTTGTAAGTGCGGCTGGTCATGCACAAACCAAATTTTTTCATGTCCAAACCTTCTATGCTGCCTGCCCATTGCTCGAGCTCGCTCTGACCGAACGTTACTATTCCTGCTCTTATGCTGTTCTGCTCGCGGAACATAGAGTCGTGCATTTCTTTCCATTTGCCCTGCTCACGTGCACATTCCGCGGCTTCGGCTGCCATCTGTGCTGAGGGGTGCCTTGGAAGCGGAAAATCCTTATAGATAAACTGCACCTTGCCCATGTCAATATACTCTCTTTCAAAAATGATGAAGCTTCGCGTCCACCACTCGCGTGAATAAGGGCACTGAAAATCTGCAAACTCTATGACAATAACAGGCGCATTATTGCTGCCTAGCGGTGAGTCATCGTCAATGAGCCGCTGAAATGACCTGGCAGATATAAGTTCAACAGGAATGTCAGCTTCTGTTTCAGTGCCATTGCCTGTTATGTCGCCTTCCAGGTTGCTTGAATTTATGCCATTGGAATTTAGGCCTGTGCCTGATGCAGTTTCATTGCTCGATTCAGCAATGCTGCCGTCCGATATGCAGCCCAGAAGCACGAGAAAAGCCAGCATTGGCAATATCGTCAGGTTCAACAGGCGTTTATAGTTCATAACCTTAAATTTCTCATGGTGTCCTGTGATTCCTTATCTAAGTATGAACCCTATTACCATTAGCAATATCAGCCCTACGGCCACCCACTGAATCCATTTTTTTCCATCACCGCTTTGGTTGCCGCTGCCTTCATGGCATTCTTTTTCTTCCTTACTTTCCTTAGAACAACAATTCATATTTTCACAACCACTCAGGGTGCGCGGAAGCCTAGGTTTTCAAACCTAGGAGGAGCGCACATTCCATGAGCTTGCGCCCAAGGGATGCACAGCTTCCGCCTGAAGCCCTGTGTTTCCTCTAAAGTCAACCGCAAGCTCAGGGCTTCAGCCCTGAGTGGTTGACCTTTTGTTTTTTGTCTCCAAACATCCTGTTAAGCATAGGAACCGCGTAAAACGGCACTGCGAACCCTGCTATGAATCCTGTTACGAACCGCAGCAAATTGACGCTTTCCCTCATTGACAGCATGGTCTGCGTTATGCCATCTATGGCTATTGGTGCAAGCGCGAGAATGAACCAAATTGCCGGAGGTATCTCGGTTGAATTTGCCTTACCCCTTAGGAATACTGCAATTCCTCCAAGGAACATTGCAAGATAAATCGCCATGTCGCGTGCACTTACAGGAAACTTGTAACCTGCAAGGCCATTGCCATTATTCAATGCCATCTTTTCAGAGCGTAAGTCGGCACGGTAAACGCCATTCTGCGGTGTGCAGTCCTTTATTGAAAAATCCTCAAACAGGCAATAGGAGCGCGACAGCTTCTGGTGACATATGTACGCGAATAC
>CAZBWC010000017.1:12361-14274 GCA_964495395.1 Microcaldota archaeon | reverse complement strand
CTTCTGAAAACGGCGCTGGCGTATTTCATTGCCGATTCGCTGCACAAAGAAAAAATGCAGGCAGATTACAGGAATTTCATAGCGCTTGTGATTATGATAGTGGGCTTTGCTCCAGGCCTTAGGGATGTGCTTAGGATGATGGCAGGGATTTGAGAGGCGCGCACAATAGGTAAACCTAACCCCCTAAATACTTCCCAGGAAAAACAGTATTGCAAGAATGCCGCCTATAATGAACATTGGCAGGATTATCTTTGAGACGGCAATGATCGAATTAATGGTGCTTATGATTTCAATGCTCTGCCTAGCGCCAACGACTTCTGTCTCAAACCACACCTTGTCAGAATAGAATTCAGCAGGCTGCATGTCGGCAATTGCACGCTTTGCGGAAGTTTTTATTATTTCAAGCACTGTACCATCTGCACGCAATGGATTTAGCACACCACGAACGCTATTGACCTTATGCGTGTCGGTAGTGAAAACGGAAACGTGAACGTCCTTCCTGCTACCCTTGAGTTCTGATATGATAGTATCGCGAAAATCAGGAGTAATTCCGTTGCAATCTATGACTACGAGCAGCGATAGAGGTGATGAAGAAATAGCCGCCACCTTTATGCCTGCGTCGCCTATGAGCCCCGAATCAGCATGCGCAGTCGCAACCCCGACCATAAGCTTGCTCGAGGCACTTTGCTGCTCAGAAACGCGCTTTACTGCCTGCAGATAGTTATAACAAACTTCATCACCAGGCATGAACTTTGCCAATTTTCCAGTTTCGGAATTATGCTGGTCAACCATTATCGCGCTACGGACGTTTTTTTCAGCTTCAGCCATCATTGCGAGGCCAACACCGAAATCAACGTCTTCGGTAACCTCAGGAGCACGTGTCAGGCTGATGAACGCATCATCATTGAATTTTAGCATCTGCGCCTCGCATTCGCTGAATCGGCCTATTGACAAAGCCACTTTTGCAGGCTTGAACTCAGCCCCCTTAAGGCTAGAATTGCAGGCATCAACCAGAGGACGTAACTCAGATGATGATATGGGATTCAGATCATGTGTAACGGTAGCGTGGAAAACAAATGTCTCAGCATCATGCTTTTTCGACAATGCCTTTGGCAGCAGTGACGAAAACTCACTTCCGCCAAGGTTGCCAAAAGGGCCGAAATGCACGTACGGCACTACGAACAGCACCATACCGTTTTTTCTCCTGAATGCCATAACGCCAACCATAGTCTTTGCGTGCTCGCCTATGCGCTCGAACGTCTTTTCTATCTCCTTGCTGTTGTAGAGCCACTGAGATGCAAACAAAGCAATTGCATCAGTACTGCTTATGCCTATGTTCCTTTTCATCGGGGCGTTGATAACGAAGAAAAACAGGTATAGTGCACCCAGGAGTATCAGGGCAGCAATATAGAATTTGGCTATTGAAAGCGGAAGCCCGCTATCAAAGTATAGTATGCTGCTGCTCAGGAGGAATGCAACATGGAAAAGAAGCTGGATGCCGGCAAAAAGCAGTGAGCGGTATTTGAGAACGAATATGAGCCGCGCTATAGTATACCATAAAACGAATACAAGGGCTGCACCGAAAACGATTATCAGCTGCGAGTATAAAGGCGTAGAGCTTGCAAGAAAAAATCCGGAACCATATGTGATGGCGTAGATAAGCTCCCCTAGCAGGGTAGTGGCAGTAATGCGCTTGAAAGGCATTTTGTAAATCATCAGCTTTATGCTTATGGCTGACAGCAATGCAGGGATGGTAAGCAAAAGCATGCCGTCCATGGCACCTTTTGCGACTAAATCAAGGCCAGACAGGCTCGGAGCATTGATGACTATGCCGAAAACTACGCCGAGAAGCAATATTGCCACGATAAAATACCTTAGTGGCGGAAGCGATATGAAATAGTCCGTAAGCCCTA
>CAZBWC010000017.1:0-12351 GCA_964495395.1 Microcaldota archaeon | reverse complement strand
ATTGCCTTTTCAACATTTTTCATACGATTCTTTTTTATATGCTTCAACACAGCATTTAAACATGTTGCTTTGTCCAAAGTGCGGTAAGAACAGCGATGAGATAGGATTCATAGAAGCCTTCTGCATTAACTGCTATCCTGCTAATATAAGATGCCCTGAAAGCGTAATGGTAAGGATATGTAAGGGATGCAAAAAAATCAGGATGGCATTCGGATGGGAAGAATATGACCCCAACGAGCTGTCGAAATATGTCATAAGCAAATGCAAGGGCGAATTCATATTTGCCAAATACCATAGGGACACGCAAAAGGCGGTGTTAACGCTCGTTAAGGCAGGCAAGAGCATAAAGATCGAAAAAAACATAGCACTGGAAATCGACGAGAACTATTGCAAGGACTGTAGGAATCTCAGGGGCGGATATTATGAAACCATACTGCAGTTCAGAGGAAACCGTGAAAAGGTAGAGAGGGTCGCTAAAAAAACCGAGGGCTGGCTGCGCAAGCACAGTTTCGTATCCAAAGTGATTAAGAGCAAGGATGGAATAGACATCTACTCAGGCAAGTACCAGACTATTACAGAGCTTGCAGGCTATTTCGGGCTTAGCTATGAAGTCAGCAAGACGCTTGTAGGCAGAAAAGAAGGCAAACGACAGTACAAAAGCACTTTTGTTTTCAGAGTGTAATTAAATACATGTTTTTAAGCATTTTCTGACAGAATAAGCTAATGGGTTACGGATCAAGATCGATAGAAGTCAGAAATAGGATTGTTGATATACGGCCTGACAGTTTCAGGACAGGCACGGGCATTATGAATCCAGAACTCAACTATTCAACCAGTTTAGGCAGACACCCAGAGGAATTCAGAGTTTTGGGGCAGCAGCTGGCACAAAAGAAACAGAAAAAACTTCGCCTGCTACAGGTTGGAATAGGAAGGACGTTCGTTGGAGAAACGCTTGAACTGCTGGACATGCTTGAAAAAATAGGAAAACCATACGAGCTGGTAAGCATGGATGTTGAGCTAGCTGTGGTGTTGAGGCATCTGATGGAAACCCGAATAAAGGTGGAAGGATTCGCCTACCATTTAAGCACAGGCATGAGTACGGAAGAACTGGAAGCGCTTATAAGTGGCATGAAATGCGCAAAAAATACCCAAAAAATACCCGTAAGGGAACTATGGTTATCTGACAAAGAATTTGCTGATTTCACTTTTGATGTTCCTCAAGAGATTAGGGATAAAATCGTCTATGTGATTGGTGATGTTGCAAGAGACCGGCTGCCTAACGAGCTTGAAGGATTTGACGCAGTTATCTGTATGCATACCCTTTACCAATTAGCAGGAAAATGCCATGTGGATGCAGCTATCAGAAACATGCTTTCATACCTTAATCCAGGAGGCCTGCTTGCAATAGATAGCGGCAGACGTAAAGTATCAGAAATGTTTGCAACCACAGGAGAGCGGGAATTTGGTTTGGAACGGATTTTTGGCCCTCCGATGTCAGAACAGACAGAACTAGAGTGCGGAAGAATATATAGACTAAATAGTTAATCACTTTGCCTTCATCAGCGCTGACAAATCAGTTTTGTGCAACAGGCTTATCGCATCAGGCACTGCAATGAGGTTGATCGCTGTTGTTTTGAACCTCGCCACCAGAGCAAATGTTGCAGCTGCAGCAGGCGAAACCCCGAATAATGCCATAACCAGCGTGCTTCCTCCCTCGCTAAGCCCAAGGCCTGCCAAAGTAGGAGAGGGCAGGAATTCGAGCATTGTCACAAGAGGCTGGAAAAAGAAGAAGAACAGAAATTCCGGGAATGGGCTTATGTCAATGGTAATGCCAAGGCTTTTGGCTACCAGGTACCAGGAAAAGGCCTTCATGCTATGGGTGAAAAGCATAAGTGCAAGAAGCTGAGGAGCCTTTCTTACCACCACATCAGAATGAAGTTGCATGCGGTCAAGCAGACCATAAAAGTAGCCTGCCAGTGGCCAGCTTTTAACGAACGAAAAAAGCTTCAGGAAACGGGATGAAAAAAGCATAAGCAGCATCAGGCAAATGATTACAATCATACCAGCAGTGCCCAGAAACAGGATGGTGCCATTCTCAGGTTTGAGGAAATTAACCAAAAGATAGTATACTGAAATAGTACCGATCACCAGCTTAAGGGAAAAATCGAAAATCTGCGGCCCGAATATGGAGAGCAAGGCCTTTTCGGACTGGATACCGTGATTAGTAAGCCGGGCAGCAGTGGCAAAATATCCGGTGCGAGCCGGGGTAAAGTCAGCAAGCAGCATACCTACCCAGTGAGAACGGGCAATGTCATGCCATTTGGCATTTATACCCATTGCGTTTAGGAGCAGCTTGATTCGGGTCATCATACCAAGGTACATTGCAAGTAGAAGAATCATGGAAAATGCCAATAAAACAAAGTTGAGCGAACTGAGAGAGTGCAGAACATCCTGAAGCCCGACCATATTGAGTATGAATGCGATGATTGCCAGTGAAATAATTGCATCAAGGGCAATAATCAGCCTGTTCCTATTGCTGTTTGAAGCCATGATTAGAAAAAGGAGGATAAAATTTAATAAGAAGACGATGGATGCGTTCAGGTTCAGAATCAAACATAGGAAACCAGAAGCGTCTGCCTTGCCTTTATCACATCCTCAAGAAGATGGCTAGACTGCCTATAGCGCTGCATTGGAAGCTTCAGTTTTGTTGAAATATAAGCAAGCGAAGAATGCAGCGAATCAAATGTACGTGCAGGCGCAGCCATTGCATGCCGTGTTTCCTCGCGGCAGAGCCAAACTCCCATGGGGATATAATCCTGGTAGGCCTCCCTGAATACTATGGCTCCTGCTTGGCGCTTTTGTTTTGAAAGTGCTTCGGCAATTGCAAACCTCACAGAGTAGAAACATCCGCCAACCGAAGAGTATTCTTTTTTGCCTTTGAAACCTTCCCAGTCGCTGAAAATAAGCTCTTCCTTGCCAAGCACGTGAATGAATGCTTCCATCCATTCGTACTGCCAGGTCGTGGGCGTAAGCAGTATTGCAAAGTAGTTGTCAAGCGCGCTGAACTCGTAAACTTCGTATCCGCCAATCACTTCATTGTGTTTAACTTCATCAACCAGATGCTTCCCTAGCGTGTCATCCAATGCAGTAATGGACCACCTGGTAGGCACAAGGCGCCTGTTCCGCCCAATGCCCATCGTGCCGGTTGAGAGTGCTTTCTGCATCTGCGAAAACGAAAGCCCGCGCGCGTATAGTCCAACCATTGCATCAGCAGCCTTGAAGTCAGTGTCGTAATAGGTCTTTTCCAGTTGCGGATGCCATCGCGCATTGTCAAGTGACAGATGCTTTAATGACGCACTTGGTCCAAATGGCTGATGCTCTTCGTTGAAATAAAAGCCCCTGGGCTTATGCTTGAACTCGGCATCGCCGCTTATGGAATTTTCAGCAAGAGAAATTTCCTGCAGCTTTTGCACCAGTTTATTGTCAAGGTCACGTATCCCGACCTGCTCTTTTCCACGCACAAGCTGGAGGCGGAAATTCACTATGTCAGCAGTCTGCCTGTTTTGAGGAATCCAATCCTCAGGAGAATCAAGAATGGAGGTGTTACCCTGCTGAGGGGTAAGCATTGGGCCTGCGTACACCTTCGGATAGCCAGCACTGCCTATGAACACTGATGGCGGAGTTGTGCCCTCCATTTTTTCGCCAACTTCGACACTCCGGAAGCGCATCTTTGATGTGAGCCTTTTGAGGTAAGCAGCTTTTCCGAATGCCATGTGCTGGATAACAGTTATGAACTATAAATAGGTTTTGCTTGAAATGGGTTTATAATGGAAAAAAGAATGGTAAGAAGGAATATAAAACATTTGAAAGCAACTATTCGACATGGTCAACCTGAGAAGGCTGGAAAAAGGCAGTGTGGCAAACGAAAGGGTGCAGCTGGCATTTTATAAAGTTCTTGAGAAAAACGGCAAGAAGATGATGAAGCCATTGCCTGAGCTTAAAACGGATGTCCCGATAGCCATCATTAAGGCAGTTCTGGACAACACGATTACCGAGAGTTTTTATGACAGACTTGCAAGGGATTTATTGGCACGTGGCATTGAAACTGGAACAACGGTGCAGCTAAGGGCGGTATTCAGCAAGTCGAATGCGATGGTTGACCCTGCATTCAAAGGAACGCATGTGCTGTGCGAGGTAAAGGTTTAGATAAAGTAGGTTACCTGGAATTTAAACCATCTGTCAACACAAACCAACTATTACCCTTAACCTTTTGAGGGTTTGAAGGATCAATAATATCAGAAGATCCGGTTGTCACTGGCCCTGCCAATATAGATAAAGTAAGATAGAGGGTATCTCCAAGTCCGTATGCTGCCCCTACTTTAACATATTGAGAAAGATCAAAGCTAACCCCCGCTCCCCCACCATAGCCGAGATCTTGGCCATCAGCAACATTCAATTCACCTAAAAGCCAAATAGATGGAACAAAAGAATTAGGGTCTACTAAATTACCAATGCCTGGAATGGGTATAGTTACATCTAAGTTAACAGTTGCAGACTCCAGAGCACCAGTTGAGTAGGTTGCCTGATCAGTGGTTGGGTCATATGAACGTGGCGCTTCAGAAGGCAACGCGCTCTGCCTGGCCCTTAACATAAGCGCGATATCCCTTGCATCCCAGTTTGGAATGCTCAGGCCACCATCAAGGTAAAAACGATATCTTGGATCGTTGTTAATACCAGCAACAACATAAACTCCAGGCATGTGGAATGCGGCATTTAGATCAAGT
This sequence comes from Microcaldota archaeon, assembly GCA_964495395.1. Lineage (GTDB taxonomy): Archaea > Micrarchaeota > Micrarchaeia > Anstonellales > Bilamarchaeaceae > DATDYG01. Next base: position 7,567 of record CAZBWC010000017.1, on the reverse strand, counting down.
GCAGCATTAGCATCACCAGGAACCCCCTTTTCACTCGTTTTTATCTCTTGCTCTAATCCATGAGGCGCAGTAACTTTCATGCGTCCTTTATCATAATGAGCTCCAGCCCTTCCTCCAACAAAAAGCAGTGCATCGGAACCAAGCAGAAAACGTAAACCTGCACCAATATAGCCAGCATGATCAGTAGATAAGGAGCTTACTGATCTTGATGTACCAGCATTAGGCCTTTCTGGATCAGAAACAAATAAGGGATAATCTGCCTGAGATCTGCTAAAGTCATATCTTGCTGACAGGAGAAGGATGGCAAAGTCTAAATCAACAATATGTATGAGTGCTTCGGCTGAAAGAAAACTAAGATCAGAACTGGCCTGAGACAAGTCTGTAACCCCAGGAGTTTCTTCTTCATGCCTGCGAGCACTTGGTATTAGAGGGAAATTACCCCTATCAAAAATAACCCGCGCAGCCCAAGAATCTCCACGCACCCAATCTGCTCCTGCCCACCCCATACTTTCGTGCCTTTTCGGTTCTTCGGTTTCAGCTTGTGGCTCAACTTCCTTAACAACTGCTTCCTCTACCAGGCCAGCCGGTTCAGGAACAACCTTGGGCTCAGGAACTGCTTTAAGATCAGGTTCAACTGGCACAGGTTCTGGAATAGTAGGTTCTACAGCAAGAACTTCTGGTGTAAGAGTAGGCAGCTCAGGTAATGGCGGTGATGGCACACGAGGTTCTTCAAGCTTAGGCACTAACATTGCGCTTGCAACACGAAATGCCCCAGAGGGCTTTAGGATCTTGATTTTATGACGTCCAGGCTGTAAATCAGGAATTTCAATGGTTACGGGAGCCCCTATCCCTGCATTTAATTCCACGTCTACAACACGGTAATTGGATAGAGAAACAGCAAAATCCAAGGCATTTGAGGTTTTATCAACCAAATACCATAATTGATCGGTTGTTTTCTTAACTCCAGGCCTTAGATAAGGATAGAACTGGATGACAATGTGCCCTACAAAGCCTTCAGGAACTGTTAATTTTACCACAGGTTTGCTACCGTTGGGATGTTTTGCAACTACATTATCAGCATTAACTATATCGCCCTTGTTACGGATTTTAATCTTATCACTATACCCTATTTCGTATTCTAATTCAGGTTTTTGTTCCTCGGCATGTGCTATTCTAGGTAGCACTACAGTTGGAAGAAAAGCTAATCCAGATAGCATGCAAGCCGTTAATGTACGGGACATGAAGCTAGTGAATGACATCTTGGGCTTTTCTGATGGCCTGTAAGCAGTAATGCGATGCAATTTATGCATGCTAACTCATCAATTAAAACAATTTAAAAAGTGTGTTCTTTAAGAACGTTTTTTAGGTTCTGCAGAAACCCTACTTATAGGCGCCTGCCGAACTAGTCTTCTGCAGAGCCGTTTTAGTCGAAAATAAGGTAGAAACCACAGATAATCTATTAACCACACTGAATAGGGTCAATTTAAAAGATTTTGTGCCCATATAGTAGTCATGGCAGGAGCCGTCCAAGAAAGGGTAATCACTGCCGCTTCGCGCAGAACAGATAGCCCTGCTAAGTCGAGATTGTACATGCGAAGAAGCATTTCTTCTGTTGTTTCCGCCAGTGACCCGCTTGTGGATAGGCAAGTGGGGAATTATCGTGTTTTAGAACCGCTAGGTAAAGGAAGAACGGGCAGAGTGTACAGAGTATGCCACAGTATGTTCGATGGGCGTGTTGCAGCAATGAAGGTTATTTCGAACCCAGATAAAGGTATAGTAGAACGTTTTCTGAGGGAAGCACAGGCAACAGAAAGAATAAGGCATCCGAATGTAGTACAGGTAACTGACTGTGGCGCAGACGGAAAAATACTATACCTGGTTATGGAATACCTCAGAGGAACAACACTGGCAAGAACGCTTATGAAGAGCATAGCTAAAAGCGACAGCCTCCCTGACTTAAGAAGGGTACAGAGCATAGTTACACAGGTTTGCAGAGGCTTAGCAGCAGCACATGAACAAGGTTTGATTCACAGAGACGTGAAACCTGAAAATATAATGCTTGGTGATGGAGATATAGTAAAAATTCTTGATTTTGGCCTTGTAAAAGATACAGAATCAGGGCAACGCGGGCAGCTTACCCAGGTAGGCACAGCAGTTGGGACACCAGAATACATGTCACCGGAACAGGCAAGGGGAATTAAAGTCGACCATAGATCAGATATTTATTCGCTAGGAGTGGTGTTATACGAGCTCATAACGGGATTAGTTCCGTTTGAAGGAGCCAATGACATTGAAACAATGCAAGGGCACATCGAAGGCGAATTGATACCCCCCAGCATAAGAAGGCCAGATTTGGACATACCGCTCGATATGGAGCAGGTTGCGATGCACGCACTTGAAAGAGACCCCAAAAGGAGGTTCCAATCAGTGCTAGACCTTGAACAGGCACTTCTGTCCTGCAGAAGCTTAGAAGAGACTCAGGTCGTACGGGTAAGAAAGTTTATACCTCCAGAGAGGTTAGACACTGCAGAATTGCCTGCACAGGATAAGTCGGCAAGAAAAGTGTGGCGCAGAATAGCCACAGGGGCAGCATTAGTTGTCGCTGCAGCAGCAGGAATTATTATGGCATTCACAGGCAACACGCACCCTTCAGTACAGAATCAAAGGCCTGCCCTAAGTCCAGTTGCTATTGAGACTATTTCAGAAGTAAAAGCTCAAGAGCCAGTGCTATCAGCTGCTCCTGAGCCAATTCTGGCGAATACACAAACAGGAGGGTATATGGAGCCTGAACTTGTTGTACCACCCGCACCAGTAGTGCCAAAAGAGGAGCCACGGGCTAAAAGAGTTAGGCCAAAACCAAAAGACCAAAAACGCGTAATAGATCCGTTCTAATTATCCTACGCGACTATCTATAGCGATTGAAATAATATTAGCACGCCGATAAAGTCTACTTTTGGAATATGAAAAAAGGCCACGACCGAGAATCGAACTCGGTTCTAGGGCTAGCAACTGCACCGTTTAGCGACCCCGTTTTGGGGCGCCTTTTCCTAAAAGGCGCATCCACAGGCCCCCATACTACCATTGTACGCCTTTCAACTAAATACTAGTCAAAAGGCCTTTATACTATCGTGGCCATCAAGCTTTTAGAAAAAGCTTGACCAAAACTTTTTAAAAGTTTGATCAAAACTAGTTATCCAAAAGTTAATAGTTTAATTGTTATTAGTCCCACTTAAAAATCTTATAGATTTGAAACTTTTGGCAAAAGTTTCATCAAAATGGATTATTTAGCAGCATAGGTGAACCAAAACCACATGCTTCCAGAAGATTATGCCCTTCACCTGAATGGAAATCAACCTTTTTTGCGCCACTTTGCTCGACGTAATATTTCAAATCTTCAAAATCAGCATGGTCGCTCAGCGGAAAGCCGCGGTCAACATTGAACTGATAGCGCAGTGCCCAACCAGTTACAACAGCGCTCATGGCCCGCCTGCCATAGGCCTGCTCAAGCTTCTGTGCAAAATACCTCTTCGCGTGGCGCATTGAAACCAGAGCAACAAATCTCGATGACAGCGCCTCCTCAGCCTCATTGCTGTTAATCGAAATTCGATCAAGCTTGATTCCAAAATCTTCGTAAATGGCGCATATTTCATCAGCCTTTTCTGTAACGAGCGGTGCAAGCCCGCAAAGCTCATTCAGTATTTTGACCATTTCCTGGGCTTTGCCCATATTATAGCATCCGATGATAATGTTCGAGGAATCATTTTGCTTTACCCATTTTGCGATATCAGACAGGACATCTTCGTATTTTGGAAATTTATAGTCGTCCTTTGCGTAAGTAGCATCCAGTATGAGGTGATCACATTCAACTATTTTAGCACCAGGATTCGTGAGTGTAGGATGCAAGCAGAGGTCTCCAGTATATACGCTTTTTTTTCCATCGTGCTCTATGGAAATCTGCTTTGCGCCCAGCATGTGCCCGGCATGATGCAGTTCAATGCCAAATGGCAAAACAGGCTTTGCATTCAATCCAGCCAGTGCAATAGTCTCCTCGCTCGATATGAGCTCCCTCTTTTTTCTCGCCCCGTTAAGATGGTCGCTATGAGCATGAGAAACGAAGCTATAGTCGCCTTTGCCATTATCAAGGCCTATAGTAAGGTCGTTGCAGGGGAGCTCCATGACTGCATAAATCAGAGAAAGTTAAAATAGGTTTTCCAGGCATTTAGATTTAGACACATTTATAATTAATTCTTACCACAATAGTTGCATGAGAAAAAGCCAGTGCAGAGTGATTTATAGCCCTACAACCTCCAACAGAATAGTGCTCAGAAAATTGTTAGAAGCAGAGGCACTAGATGGCATGGAAGTTGTGCCCCTTGAAGCATCCAAAGAAGCCAGAATCAGGCAACTCCAGAAATTACATGGAACCTATGCATACGTTTGGGGCGATGGAGGAATGCATGATGAATCCAGAGCAACAGATACAGCTGAAATTAAGGCTAAAATAGGCGTAGATGCACATCCTGATGACGGAAGAGGAATAGAATTAACCTGCGGAACACATGTGTGGCATACAGCGCAAGCAGGCATAATTACGATGACCATGGTTGATACCTCTGAAAAAGTTGAAAGCGCCATAGAATTCGGATTACAGTTCGGCCCGCATGAAATAAGCGTTACAGTGGATTGTGACGCATTGAATGCGTTTCCTGCAATGCCACTGTGGATTAATAATTACGGAATTGGAATTGGGGACGTTCTTGAATTGTTGAGAGCGCTTGGGCCAAGAGTATTGAGACTAGATGTTGGCGGATTGGTGTCAGGCATACCTGATTTTAATTTAGTAGGAAGACTGGACAATGGAATCGTAAAACCAAGCATAGTTGAAACGATCAGAGTGGCTGATTCCTGTACAGCGGGATTAAGAGTTGATTCGGAAACAGTAAACAGAGTTTTGACCTATGGAACAAAGGCATATGCCGACATAATACAAGGCTTTTTCAGGCATTGCATGCAGCCATAAACAGGATTAGAAATCCCCTTCACAATCGTATTTCTGGTGTATCGTCTCATAGACCAGTTTGGCCCGTTTATCGCCCATGCCCTCGACCTGCTTAAGCTCCTGAATGGAAGCCCTGATAAGATTATCCAGGTTGCCGAAATGCTGTAAAATATTTTTAGCGAGCTTTGGCCCGATCATGGGAAATGTTTCAACAATTGCACGCTGAGACTGGGAAAGTGTAAGTGCCTTTCTTTTTGCAAATAGGCGCATGGGCTGCTTTTTTGCCAGCTGCTCGTGCTTTGCAACAGCATAAACAAGCTCGGCTGTTTTTTCCTTGTCCCGCGTGAAAAAAATAGATGCACCAAAATCAGTGATTATGGAGACATATGTGCCCAGCAGTGATTCGCGGCTAAGCCGCTCAGCATCCGACTCCCCTTCAACTATGACAATTACCCGGGGATAATTTTCAACCAGCTGAGGCAGCTGCGAGAAGAGCCTGCCATCAATTACCGAACTTTCAAAATCCTGCCTGCTTTTGCGTTCAACTATGCAACGCGCAGAGCAGATGAAATCTCCAATAGGCAGCTGTGCCTTTTTTACAGTTGCACCCATGAAAGAGAAGAGCTCGGAAAAAACATGGTCCTCACGGTGATCCATTATGATCTGCACTTTGCCGCTGTCCGCATCAAGCTCCAGAAACTGCTGCATCCAATCATTCCCTTACGAACTTGCTGATTTCATCAAAAGTTATGCTGCATCCGGAGAATTTTATTTTGTAGAGTGCTGCCTCTAGAAGTTTTTTATCGTTTGGGAATGCACCCATAAACCCGTTTTCATGTGCCAGAATCATCAGCTCGCTGCTTCTGATAACTTGCATATTTGCTGTAAGCTCGGCAAACTTTTTGAGGTTAGCCTTGTTGACCATGACATTAACCCCGAATTCCTGCTCAAGGTGCTTCTTAAGCCGTATAGGAGTTTCAATTAGCATGCGCGTGGTGCGCTCATCTATGAGTATGGCGCTTAGCCCAAGCTCCCGCGCCAGCCCAATCATGCCTGCTTCGCCTTCGTGCACCAGCCTTATGGCCTTACCTTTCATGAAGAAAAGCTTGTTTGCGGCTTCCAAAACTTCCTGCCGCATCGAGGAATTGGCAGGCGTGGATTTGACAAGCACGCCATCGTTGAGCAGCTTCTGGGTTTTCAAAGCAGAAAAATAATATTGCTTTAGGCCATTTGAGAGCGGCCTGGTAATAACTTCGTATTCGACTTCTGGAGGTATGATAAACCGCACCCCGAAGCTCGAATGTAGATAGTGCAGCACGCCATCAAGGCAGGAATCCGCCAAAGAGATGATTGAACTGGAATCACATAAAACGTCCTTCAAGCTATCAGCCCCCTGGCTATTTTCAGCCTTTCGTGGATTGTTTTTTCTTCCTGGAGCCTATCAAACATCATTGTTTTGCCTGCGTAATCCAGTATGTCCTGCTTATTGGTTTCAGACATATCAGCTGCGAGACCCAGGGAAACACCTTGAGCATACATGGTTGCAGCAACCTTCAGCCTACCTTTTGAGACAAGGTTCCGCATGTATCTAGGATCCTCTGCTTCAAGCTCCACTATCGAATCAGTGAGTTTATTGAACAGCTGCAGGAGTTCGGGCTCCGGAATGATATCGGCCTTTTGGGCGATGAACTGAAGTTGCTGCTCGATATGCCTCAATTTAGGATTGTATTCAACATTTAGAAATCGTGGCTTTGAAACTATTTTTGAAAATACATAGGAGAGTACAGCAAGCTCGTAAAGCGGTTTGGTAAATCCCAGGACCATGTGCTTGACCAGGGTGTCGTTAAGTTTTCTGAGTTCTTTTTGAGTGTGCTTTTTGAAAGCCCTAATCATGGTGAACAGGTAATCCTGATATCTGGCCATGCAGGCAATACGCGGCGAATGTTTTAATTGCTTTGGTGTAGAGATAGGTGCATGGCATTCCAGTTTAGCCAGAAAATCTTCGAGCAGCTTGGAAAAAAGGCTTATCCGATTATACTGGTAGCTATTGCGATACTTTTCATAATAATGGTCAGCTCAGTAGTCAGAACGGCCTTGTTTGGCGATGTCGACTTGCACAAATATGCATTTTTCGAGATAAGCCTCCTGCTCCTGATAGCAGTTCTTGCGGAGGTAGGCGTTGTCTACTCTAAACAACCGAGTGCCATATTGCTTTTGATAGTCGGCATACTGCTCAGCGAAAGCGTGCTTGGGTTCAACATATTCAAGGAGGAAAGCATAGTGTATTTACTGGCACAACTTGGGTCGATATTCCTGCTTTTCAAAGTAGGCCTGCATTCACATTTCAAGGAAATATTTTCAAAAGAAAATGCCATAGTCGCAGCACTTGGAGTAGTAATACCTTTTATAGGCGGATTCGCCTATGCCGTTTTCACAGGAGGCAACTTTATCTACTCGATGTTCCTTGGCGCAGCCTTGACAGCGACCAGCGTCGGAGTGTCAGTAGCAATAATAAAGGAAGCTAAACTTATGAACGAGAAATTCGCACAGGTGATAATAGGCGCAGCG
>CAZBWC010000016.1:10351-15001 GCA_964495395.1 Microcaldota archaeon | reverse complement strand
ATAACGGGAAATTGTCATAGGGAATATATCCAACCGAGGCACCAAACCCGGAATGTATTAGAGGATTAATCAGTTTTTCAATTTCCAGCGGATTGTGCTCCATGTCGCTATCCATCCTGACTACAATGGTTTTTCCTGGAGATAGTTGCTTGCAGAGCCGGGCTGCGTAAGCCATGCCCTTTAGAACAGCATTAACTGGGCCAGCATTCTGTTTTAGATCAACAACGTGAATGAATTTAGCTCTTTTTTTGAATGTTTTTATAATGTCCGATGTTCCGTCAGTACTGCCGTCATTAACTATTATGAGTTTTTCCAAGATGATGTTTGAGTTTAGCTGCTTCTTAAGAATTTCGAATCGCCTTAGAAATTCCTGGATGGGTTTTTCAACGTTATAAGCAGGGGCATAAACTATTAAACGCCATTTGTCCATAGTTGGTTGTGGTATCGGAGTTTTATATTTCTTTGGTGTTGACATGAAATTCCTCGTTGTGGGCTGCGGGTCTATAGGCAGAAGGCACATGAAAAACCTGCTAGCCATGGGTGAAACGATTGTTGCAGCAGACTTGAGCAGCGAATACAGGAAATGGGTCGAAGATAACCTGCATTTGGAAACCTATGAAACCGCGACTGAAGCCATGAAAAATGAGGCCCCGGATGCCGTCCTCATATGCACCCCCCCAAGCGCTCACATAAAGCTGGCACTGGAAGCAGTAGAGCAAGGCAGGCACGTTTTCATTGAAAAACCCGTTTCAAGCAGCATTGCCGGCATAGATGGACTGATAAAGCGGGCCAGGCAAAAAAAAGTAAAGACCATGGTAGGCTACAACCAGAGGTTCAACAAAACTCTGCTAAGGGTACGGGAACTGATAAAACAAAATAGAATTCTATTTGTTAGGGTTGAATTCGGGCAGTATTTGCCTGACTGGAGGCCATGGCAGGATTACAGAAAAAGCTACACCGCGCTAAAAAAACTTGGAGGAGGCATAGTGCTCGATGATTCTCACGAACTCGATTATGTAAGATGGATGTTTGGAGAGCCGAAGAACGTTCATGCAATTGCAGGAAAGATAAGTTCGCTAGAAGTTGAGACTGAAGATACTGCGGAAGTTATTATGAGGATGGATAATGCCATAGTTAGCGTGCACATGGACTTCGTAAGGCGCGACCCCGTAAGAAAAGGAGAAGCAGTTTCTGAAGAAGGGACAATAAAATGGGACCTTCGCAACAACACCATAACCTATTGTCATCCAGACGGCAAAATAGATGAAGAGAAAATCGAGCAGGATGTTAATGAAACATATGTCGATGAGCTAAAGCATTTTATTGATTGCATAAAAAACAACACGCAGACTATTAGTAGCCTAGAGGATGCGACAAAAACCCTTGAGCTGGCTTTGAAGATCAAGAAAATAGGTGGAATCGAATGAAAGTAGGGGCTATAATACAAGCACGCATGAGCTCGAGTAGATTGCCTGGCAAATCCCTGATGGAAATTGAAGGCAACGCACTCGTATGGCACGTAGTCGAGCGCCTGAAAAAGGCAAAACAACTCAGCGTAATAATACTTGCAACCAGTACTGATCCTGCTGATGGGATGCTAAATAACATAGCAGCAGCACAGAATATAGAATTTTATGCAGGCGACCTTAACGACGTTCTTGACAGATACTACCAGGCAGCCAAAAAACACAAACTAGGGGTCATTGTGCGCATTACCGGAGATTGCCCGCTCATTGACCCTTATCTTTTGGATGAGTCTATAAAGGAATTCCAGAAAAGGAAATGCGATTACCTTTCTAATTCAAAGGAACCCTGGGCAGACGGATTTGATATAGAAGTTTTCACCTTCGAAGCTCTGGAAAACGCCTGGAAAAACGCTAAGATGGCATCCGAAAGAGAGCACGTAACTCCGTACATAAGGAACAATGCTGCAACGACACATTACATACCCAATGACCCGAGGCTCGAGAAGGTGCATTGTAGCGTTGACAAAATAGAGGATTTGGAATTTGTGAGGCGAATATACGCCCATTTCCTATCAAGCAGCAGGGACCACGAGTTCACTCAGAAAGAGGTAATAGAGTTGCTTGAAAAAAATCCTGACATCAAGAGAATAAACCAAGACAGCATAATCAATGAAGGCTATGCAAAATCATTGAAGAACGATAAGAAAGTAAAATAAATAAAATCAAGTAAGCCTCTGGAATCCCGAATGTGCAACCGGACCACGAAGCTGTTTTTCCACAGTGCCCGAGTCGACCGCTTTTTTAAGAATCCCAAAAACATCGCCCGCAACTTCACCGTATTTGTCCAGGTCCTCCTTTTGATGGCTGTAAGAGACGTAAAGGCCGTTTGACGCCAAATAGTGCCGTGCAAGCATTTCCTGAGTAAACAGAGTACGCACTGCCTGGGCATTCTCATAGTCAAAACCAAAGTGCACGATAGCAGGAAATGAGCCATCATCAACATGCATTTTCATCCCGTGTTCTTGGCCGAGCTTCTTCCAAAGTGCAAGCGTAGCTGTTCCGATTTTATGTATGTGCTGAGGAACGTTATGCTGCTCCATTTTCGCAATCGTAGCGAGTGCAGCTGTTGGGCCTATGCCTTCGGTCCAATAGGTACTGCTGATGAAGCTGTCCTGAGCCACATTCATTATTTCAGCCTTCCCGACAACTGCAGCCATGGGATAACCGTTGCTCATTGCCTTTCCGAAAACAGCAATATCAGGCTCAACTGAGAAATTTTTGTACATGCCACCTATGCTGATTCGGAAGGCAGAGGTTATTTCATCGAATATCAATACAGCACCAATAGAATCGGCCAGCTGCCTAACCTTATTCAGGAAATCGTCCTTAGGTTTCTCGCTGCGTATTGCCTCTACACAAATTACGCCAAGCTCGGAACCATGCTTATCAATGATAGCCTCAAGCTCATCTATGCGATTATAATGGAACGGCAAGGAAGTAGCTTCCAGGTCCTTTGGAACACCAAGAGGCTTTAAGCCTTTCAAAAGATGAGCGTCAAGATTATTGCCGTTAAGTATATTGGACGATAGATACCAGTCATGCCAGCCGTGGTAGCCTGAAAATGCAACTACGCCTTTTTTTGAGGCAGCACGGGCAATGCGGATTGCGATTGCCATTGATTCGCCGCCAGTGCGGGCATAGCGAACGCCGCCGGCCCACGGGTTGAGCTTCAAAAGCTTCTCGGCAAGAGTGACCTCTTCAGGTGAATTCAAAGTGCACATGCTTCCAGCATCTATGCGCTTTTTAACTGCATTGTCAACGTCATCATCAGCATAACCAAGTATGCAGCTGCCTATACCCATAATGGACATGTCGATTAGCTTATTACCGTCCAGATCCCAGACATTTATGCCTTTTGCCTTAGAATAGTAGGATGGCCAGAAGTCAGGAAGGAACATTTCTGAGCGCTTTGAAAGCAACTGCGAACCTCCGGGAATAATTGTTTTTGCCTTTTTCCATAATTCCTGACCCGTACCCATGATAATCAACCTCTCTCAATAAATTCAACTAATCCTTTTTCCCTAAATTTCCCTATATATTCGTATACCTGACCATATGGCAAATCATGCTTTTCAGCTATGTCCAGAATGTACATTGAACCATCAAAGTAACGTATCACATAATCCATGAGTTTGTTCCATTTTTTCTGGGAATCGTCAACCTTGCGGTCTATCGATGGATCAGTGGTGTGCTTGTATAGATCATATTTAGGATTGCCAAGGCACAGAAGACCTTCGAACTTTCTTTTTAACGAGCAATTGGTTTCCATGATTTCCATGATTCCGAGCACGGTTTTGACACTGTCTTCAAGCATGCTTTCGGAGATTATGCCAGGGTTGTCCTTCTCAGTATGATACTCTGGATAGGGAAAACGTGAAAGCGATACCATAGGTACCTCAAAGCCAGGAGCTTCCCATACTGTTTCGTCATTGCCTACAACTGACCTGAATGGACCTTGGTGGAAATCCCTTTGATGGTGTTTCAGATAATGGGAAGCGGCCCGATCAATTAAACTTTTTCCAGTAAACGATTCCTGCAGCGCCAAACGATTATCATTTCCAAGCATCTCGAGGAACATGCCATATTTGAAGGCCTTGACCTTTGATTTTGGCAGCCCGGACAGGTAAAAAACTGTGCCAAAATGCTCTGGCGCAATTATCAGCCTGTAGCTGTATTTTCGTTTCATTTTGGAGAGCCGCTTCATAACCTCGACGCCCACTACGATACCAGAAATATCGTCATTCGATTGGGCAGCATGGCAGTTGTGGGCATTTAGTATTATGGTATCGTCCAGTTCTCCTTTGAGAAAATAATCTAGTACCTTCATGTGGCCGTTTTTGTATGCAGTTTTCAGAACAATCTCATACGTGCCCTCCTCAAGAGATGAATATAGGTTGTAAGGTACGCTGAAACCCCATGTTCTTAGGTGCGGCTTATAGTAAAAGTCACAATGATAACCGATGCAATCAGGCATATCCTTCCTATATGAGAGATGCTTTTTGAGTTCGGCGAGCGAAACGCTGCCCTCAAAAGAATCAGAATACCCCATAACGCCAAGAGGATGCTTCTTTCCATCAAAAACCAGCTTGCCATTTTTTCGTATCTCTGCCTGCTCTACTTCCCA